>JAUWBW010000033.1 GCA_030609665.1 Methanosarcinaceae archaeon
AGACGCTTCTAGCAGAACTCGCAATGCTAAAATCCATAGCAAACGGTGGCAAAGCATTATACATAGTGCCGCTTCGCGCGCTGGCATCTGAAAAATATGATCGTTTCAAGGAATTTGAGCCGCTTGGGATTAAGGCTGGCATCTCGACAGGGGATTTTGAATCAAGAGACGAATGGCTGGGTGTGAACGACATCATTGTTGCGACTTCAGAAAAAACAGATTCACTTCTACGTAATGAGACTTCATGGATGCAGGACATCACGACCATCGTGGTTGATGAGGTACACCTGCTCGATTCCGCCAATCGGGGACCGACCCTTGAGGTTACGATCGCAAAATTAATGAAACTAAACCCGGGTGCCCAGATCATTGCGCTTTCAGCCACTGTCGGAAACGCACAGGAAGTGGCGGACTGGCTCGGTGCAGAACTTGTTCTTAGCGAATGGCGACCTATAGAACTGCGTGAGGGCGTGTTCTATGGAGATTCAATCAATTTCAGTGATTCTCAAAAACCCATTAAACAAATTACCGGAGACGTTGCCGTAAACCTTGTTCTTGACACACTCAAGGATGGCGGGCAGTGTCTTGTGTTTGAGAGCAGCCGCCGCAATTGTACAGGTTTTGCAAAGACAGCGAGCCGAAATGTCGCAAAAGTGCTCAGTGAAAATGAAAAGGCAGCACTGGATGAGATTGCAAATGAGATACTGGACTCCGGGGAAACCGAGACCGCCCAGGTGCTGGCAAAATGTGTTAAAGGCGGCGCAGCATTCCATCACGCAGGGTTGAACTCAGACCACAGGAAATTGGTTGAGGATGGATTTCGGCAGAACAAGATAAAAATTATATCCAGCACACCCACACTTGCAGCAGGTTTGAACCTGCCTGCAAGACGTGTTATCATCAGGAATTACAAACGGTACGATCCTAACTTTGGAATGCAACCGATACCTGTTCTTGAATACAAACAAATGGCAGGCAGGGCAGGACGACCACATCTTGACCCTTATGGTGAATCAGTGCTCCTTGCACGTTCTTATGATGAGTTCACGGATGTTTTAGAGCATTATGTCGATGCCGATGCAGAAGATATCTGGTCAAAACTCGGAACCGAAAACGCACTCAGGACGCATGTGCTCTCAACAATTGTAAACGGATTCGCATCGACACGCAACGGGCTGATGGAGTTCATTAGCCTGACCTTCTTTGCGCACCAGCAGGAAACATGGAGTTTGAAGGGTATAGTTGATGAATGTCTTGAATTTTTGATCGGGCATGACATGATCATTGATGATAATGCATTGGTTCCGACAAAACTGGGTAAGGTCATTTCAATGATGTATATTGACCCGCTTTCAGGATCGACCATCATTGATGGATTGAAGAAAGCAAATATTGTCACAGACCTGACCCTGCTTCATCTGGTATGCAGTACACCCGACATGCGGCAATTGTATATGCGCTCAGCCGATTATGAGATCATTGACGATTTTGTGATGACACATCGTGAAGAATTTGCCCACATCCCGAGCAAATCCAAATCTATGGATTATGAATGGTTCATGGGAGAGGTCAAAACCGCCTTGTTGATGCTTGACTGGATCAATGAAGTTTCATCCGATAAGATCACAAAAAAGTTCGGGGTTGGTGAAGGTGATATCCACGCATTCTCCAATACTGCCGAGTGGCTCATGCATGCAACCGCACAACTTGCAAATCTCACGGGTGCATCTGGTGCAGACAAAGCATATGAACTGGAGAAACGTATAAAATACGGTGCAAGCCCTGAACTTGGTGAACTTGTCGGAATTCGGAATGTTGGACGTGTTCGTGCACGTAAATTATATGATGCAGGCTTTAAGTCCAAAACTGAACTTAAACAGGCTAGCATTGCTGTAATCTCTGAAATTGTAGGATCTAAGACCGCAGAGAAGATACTCACTCAACTTGGAGTTACAATTGAAGACAGGGCGATTGGGACTGTGGTTGAATCTAAGACTATGGATTCGTTGTTGGATGATGGTCAGAAAACGTTCAATGATTTTAACTGATCATATGTAAGTTTTAAACATAATGTGTGCATATCAGAAGCAGAAACGCAAAACAAGAGACGATTATCATGCTGTACAAACACTTATCCGATGTCACCGATGCAGAAATGGAAAAACTGCTCTACCGTGGCGGAGAACTTGCAGACGTCAATGAGACCGTGGCATCCATACTTTCCGATGTGCAAGAAGAAGGCGACAGTGCCCTGATACGTTATACAGAACAATTCGATGGTGCAAAACTTCAAATTACAAACATCGAAGTAACAAAAGAGGAGATCGATGAGGCAGTGGGCAAACTCGATGAGGAACTCCTGCGGCACCTTGAAATTGCAGCAAAAAATATACGCACGTTCCATACTGCACAAATGCCGCAAAGTACGTGGTTTATTGAAATTGCACCGGGTATCGAACTCGGGCAGAAAGTGACACCGCTTAGCAGTGTCGGCGCATACATCCCTGGAGGTCGGGCATCCTACCCTTCAACCGTGCTGATGACAGTGATACCTGCAAAAGTTGCAGGTGTGAAGAATGTTGTCATGTGCACTCCACCGCAATCCGATGGTAGCGTGAACCCTCTTACACTTGCAGCTGCGAGGGTAACAGGTGTTGACCATGTTTACAAGATCGGTGGAGTGCAGGCTATTGGTGCTATGGCATATGGCAGCGAGACTGTGATGGGAGTTGACAAGATCGTGGGTCCGGGTAATGTATATGTAACGGCAGCCAAGATGCAGGTTCGGGACGAGGCTGAAATTGATTTCCCTGCCGGACCCAGTGAAGTGCTTATCATAGCCGATGATTCGGCAGATGCAAAAATGGCAGCATCCGACATTATTGCACAGGCAGAACATGACCCAAATGCGGTGTCTGTGTTGATAACGACCTCCACATCCCTTGCAGAGAACGTTCGGGACGAGGTCATCCGGCAGGCTGAGAATACCAAACGGCGTGAGATCGTGGATGCATCACTCAAAAATGCAGCAGTGCTTGTTGCAGATTCCATGAATGTGTGCATAGATTTTGTAAACGAGTTCGCAACAGAACATCTTGAGATAATGGTCAGTGATGCAGACTCAGTTCTGGATAGGATTGAGAATGCAGGTTCCATCTTTGTCGGTAACTATGCACCTGTATCGGCAGGAGATTATGCATCAGGAACAAATCATGTACTCCCAACAGCCGGATATGCAAAAGTGTATTCAGGGCTCAATATCAACCACTTTGTCAAGTACTCAAGTATCCAGAGAATCGGGAAAGATGGACTAAACGGCATCAAGGATACCATTATAGCACTTGCAGAAGAAGAAGGACTAACTGCGCATGCCGATGCAGTGAGAGCCAGATTCGAAGACTGAATTTGCATGATTCTTCATGTCAATCGGTAATTATTTAATAGGTGAGCACATACAATACTTTATTAAGTTCGGTTTGTGTTATAAATGTTAAGTAAAGGACTGGGGCAATCAAATGAAAATAAGAGTAGTTAGTTCAAGAGATGAGATTTTAAATCTTAATCAAAATGAGAAGGTTATACACCTTGCATTCAGACCATCGAACACAGACATTTTTACACTTGTGCAGACTTGTCCAAAAGTTGAGGTTATCCAACTTCCGGGTTCATACAGGCGCACAGTATCGAAATCGATCGAGATGTTCATGGAGATGCAAAACATCAAGCTGATCGAAGGTGACGTTTGGGGACACAGAAAGGATATTAACGAATATTACACCACCTCGCCTGCAATTGCTGACAAGATCAAAGAGTTAAGATTAGAAGGTGTGTCCGATGAGAAGATCGCTGACAAACTTTCACGTGAGGGAAAACTCAACAAAGAGATACTACTCTATATGCTGAGCAAGTAAATTTTCCTTTGAATTCGGATTTATTTCAAGTCTGTAAAATATCAAAGGCAACAAGAAATTTACGGATTGAATCATTCAATCCAATATTTCTCACTTTTTTGATAGTATATAATTTATAGAATTATATAGTGCGAGTTATCCGACCGGATGGAGAATTTTCTTGTCGATATATTTTTAGATTATGCTTTTAGGTGCAACAGGAAAATCTACTTTGATTCCCTACAAGCCTCTGCATCTTCAAGCGCTGCATCACGCAGTCTTTTCCTCAGATCAGGCATCGCGGCAAGTGCCCGGGTCCAATCCGGCAGGAGTATTCCTGATGGATCATTCAGGTAATCCTTACCTGTATCCATTATAACGTCTGAAAATGAATCAACGTATGTCTCTTCCATGTGCCTGTTGTAATGCAATCCATTACAAAGGGCATCTGCATGATATTGTCTTATCAGATCCTGTGAAAGACGTTTGTACTTGACATGTATGCTGTGTAAGAATGATTCAGATATCGGAGTATTTGTGGTCTCTGTGACAATTCGAAGGAATGATGTCATTATATCCCGTACCATCTTGAAAAGTCCCTCACTTGTATCAGCACTTACCTCCTTATGCTTATGCTCATAAAATCCCAGGTCTGTCTGGCATATCTTTTTTAGTGTCGTGTTCCTGTAAACCTCTGCTAAAAGTCCAACCTCAAGTCCCCAATCTCCCGGGATCCTTATGTTCAGTGCAAGATCACTTCGCATTGCAAATTCACCCGAAAGCGTATATTTGAATGCTGCAAGATATTGCAAGACATCTGACTCGTATTTTATATTTCCCTGAAGAGTCTCGATCATTGGGCGGACAAGAAGACGAAACACCCTGCCGTACATGATATGGTTTTCTATGTCAATTCTTGCATAATAGCCTTTATTGAACATAAAATTAAGTTCAGGCTCAATGATCGGATACAACAATTTTACTGGCAGGTCTTTTGAATATGTAACAATATCGGCATCATGAAGCGCGATTGCATATGCTTTAAGACTTGCCACACCAATGGCAATCCAGACATCCTTTCCTTTTCCGCTAAATTGCGTCACATCAAGTTCTTTTTCTTTTAATTCTTCAAGTATTCCCGTTATCCGGGGACCATTGCACCAAATAATCAGATGAGGCTGTTTCAGACGCTTGAAAAAACGCATTACTGTTTTATACTGATGAATATCGTCAGCCGCAAGGGCAATTACAATCTGCTTGGCACATTCGCATTCATTCAACTGGTCAACGATATGTGTAAGTGCCTCGTTCTCCACTTCCTCATACAACATCGGAATAATTATTACAGATGGGCGCACAAGTGATAAGTCATGGAGTCTCCTACTCATCTTTTGTTTATCGATACAAAAATTATGAATTGTAGTTACACGTTCCTGATTAAAATCCATATTATTACACCCAATTTTTATTAAAGTGCAGACAGTGCTTATAACGCCTATTTTATCTTATTTGCTGTTGTAGCAAATTTATTTCTACTCACTTTAACTGCAATTAATCATCACAATCTTAATATTATTATAGAAGTCATACATTATAAAAGTAACTTCCGGTGAATAATTATATTGTATACTGCCCACATGTTCAAAATCCCGGGATTTATACAATATACTATTTATTATATCAAATCATTAAACTGCCAAATCACAATTTAGAGGATTTGTAATAACATGACCAATAATTACGGAAAAGTTTATCTTGTAGGTTCAGGTCCGGGTGACCCTGAACTTTTGACAATGAAAGCTCGCAGGCTTATCGATACTGCTGATGTCGTGATATATGACCAGCTGCCTGGTAAGGCTATTCTTGATTCAATTCCACAGAATACTGAAAAGATCGATGCCGGTAAATTTGCAGGGGACCATAGACTTTCACAGTGGGAAACCAACGAACTGATCATTAAAAAAGCAAAAGAAGGCAAAATGGTAGTTCGCTTAAAAGGCGGAGACCCATACATGTTCGGACGTGGCGGCGAGGAAGCGGAAGTACTTGTTGAAGCCGGCGTCGAGTTTGAAGTGGTGCCCGGCATTACATCTGCGATCGCTGCACCTGCCTATGCAGGTATTCCGGTGACGCATCGTGACCATGCGTCAATGGTCACGTTCATAACAGGACATGAAGATCCTACAAAAGATGAGACTGCCCTTGATTGGGAAACACTTGCAAGGTTCGATGGTACGATTGTTATTTTCATGGGTGTCAAGATGCTTGGACGCAATACCGAAAAACTTCTCAAATTCGGTAAGGACCCCAATACACCTGTCGCGCTTATTGAGCGGGGAACACGCCCGGACCAGCGCGTGACAATTGGAACCCTTGAGACCATCGCAGATATTGCAAAAGAGCAAGGCGTGAAAGCACCTGCGATCACGCTGATCGGGGATGTTGTCAAACTTCACGAGATACTTGGTGCACAGACCGTACAATGATTGAGGCACACTCTTTCAAGAGACAAACAACAAATGATAGATCAAAACAACATGTCTAAACCTTACCCAAACCCTAAACCTGTACTTGCCATTATGCGTCCTGAGAGTTACATTGAGGAGTCCGTAAAACTCGCGGAATCACTCGGATTTGAGCCGGTCGCAGTCCCGATGATCGAGGTCGTTGACAAAGTGGATAGCGGGTTTGATGGTTTTGTAAGACGCGTGATCGAAGGTGAATCTGATTACGTGATCTTTACCAGTGCAAATGGCATTGATTTTACGCTCAGTAAAATTCCTGATGGAGAACGTGATTCGTTTATCGATGCGCTTAAGAAAACAAACGTGATTGCGATTGGTCCAAATACTCAAAAAGCACTTCATAAACTTGGAATTAACGACTCCGGCATGCCTGACGTGTACAGTTCCGGTGGACTTGTCGAGTACCTGTGTCCTGATGTCAGTGGCAAAACAATTGACATCGCACGGAGTTCTTACGGCGCACAAATCCTGATATCAGGATTGGAAAAATGTGGCGCATCGGTGTTTGAGACACAAGTTTACACTCTTGGAATGCCGAATGGGAACGAACAGAAAGGACTTATCGAACTTGCAGTTTCGGGAAAGATCACGGTCTTTGCATTCACAAGTTCCATGATGATACGTAATTTTTTTGCGAATGCGGATGCGATGGGTGTCGGTGAGCAGATTGTAAATGTATTGAATGATTCCACTGTTGCAGCAATTGGAATTCCTACGGCAGATACGTTAAACAGCTATGGAGTCGAAGTTGAGGTCATACCTGACAAATATACATTTGAAGCACTTGTCAACAAAGTGAAGGAACATATTTCGAATTGACTTTGACAGAAATGGTATTTATTTGGTGATGAAAATTGAGTGATCTTATTATTGGTGATAAAGCGATTGGATACATACAACAACATTTAAGGGATGAGAATGCTAAAGCAATGCGTATATTCATAGGTGGAGGCGGTTGCTGTGCACGACTTGAGATTACACCTGTGGAAAAAGCACTTGTGGGCGATGTTACTTATGAAAGGGGCGGCGTGACAATACATATGGATAAGGCTCTGGTTGAAGGTGCATCTTCGATCGAGATCGGATTTGATGAAAAACGAGGATTACTCATAGATTTGAACTAAGCTTAAACTTAAACTTAAACTTAAACTTAAACTTAAATTAACTTGAATGATATTACTATAATTATAATTATAATTATAGATTAGGAGAATAACGATGATCGGAATTTCAAAACTTTATTGTGGGACTGTGGAACCATCAGATGCGCTGAGGTATGAGCGTGATTCAAGTAAATTGCCTTCGCATCTTTTGCAGTTCTCAAAGGACAAAAAGCCTGTTGTGGTCTGGAATATAGGCAGACGCTGCAACCTCAAATGCGTGCACTGTTATGCCCAGTCCAAAGACATTGAGTATGAGGATGAACTGACCACAGAGCAGGGCAAGGAACTGATTGATGACCTGGCTGAATTCGGTTCACCTGTGATTCTTTTCTCAGGCGGGGAACCTACAATGCGCAAAGATCTTCCTGAACTTGCAGAATATGCAAAGTCCAAGGGAATGCGCGCTGTGATCTCTACGAATGGCACACTTATCGATGAGAAAATGGCAAAGGTGCTGAAGAAGATCGGTTTGTCGTATGTGGGTATATCGCTTGATGGTGTGAGGGAGACCAATGATAAGTTCAGGGGCGTTCCCGGTGCGTTCGATGCGGCGATAGATGGGCTTCGCAACTGCATGAAGGAAGATATCAAGGTTGGACTTCGTTTTACCATCAACAAGAAGAATGTGATGGATATTCCTGCGATATTCGATATTATCGAAGAGGAAGGCATTCCCCGTGTTTGTTTCTATCATCTTGTGTACGCGGGACGCGGCACAAAACTTGTGGAGGATGATCTGACTCATGAAGAAAGTCGCAAGGTGCTAGATCTTATTATGGACAGGACAAAAGCATTGCATGACAAGGGCATGCCTGTTGAGGTTTTGACCGTGGACAACCACTGTGATGGTCCATACGTTTACCTGCGCCTGTTGAAAGAGGATCCTGAGCGTGCCAAGGAAGTGTATGACCTGCTTATGATGAATCAGGGCAATTCTACCGGCATCGGTATTGGGTGCGTCTCATGGGACGGTTCCGTACATGCTGACCAGTTCTGGAGACACTATTCATTTGGCAATGTCAAGGACAGGAAATTCAGTGAGATCTGGACCGATACAAGCGATGAACTGATGGCTGGTCTTAAGGATCGCAAGCCGCTTATCAAGGCAAATGCAGACAGGTGTGCGAAATGTAAATGGTTGGAGATCTGCAACGGCAACTTCCGTGTCCGGGCAGAGGCGATTTACGACAATGTGTGGGCAGATGACCCTGCATGTTATTTGACGAAGGAAGAGATCGGGTACGACGAATAACTGTTGATTTGGATGCAAGGTGGGGCTTTGGTTCCTGCCTTGTGATGTTTCTTTTTTCACATTTTTTTTTATATGTAAGATTATAATGACACATAATTTCATATTTATGTAGATTATAATCCCACACATAGGAAGATTAGAAGATGAGATAGCGTTCATCCCTTTCTGGAAATGGCTGCTTGTAGACTGAATACTCCAAGTTCGTTGCAGTACATCAAAACATCAATATTTCCTGCACTTCCCCTTAACAAAAATTACCGAAACCCCACGCTTGCCCAGTTTTTTATTTATCAGTTCAAGCAGAGTTCCATCCATGCCCGCATCAATATCAAAACTAGATACATCCGCAACCTCTGCTCGCACGACATCAGTCAGGTCAGGAACATCCTGTCCGCCTGTCATTGCAGCAACCTTGTTCTGAAGCACGATAACTACTACATCAAACCCGCAGTGAACAGCATTGATGAGCCCAATGATCCCTGAATGCGCCAGACCAAAATCACCGATGACCGCGATTCCTTTTTTCTCGAATCCGCACGCAACCGCTATGGATGAACCCAGGGCAAAGCCCGTGTCCACCGCTTCCAGTGGCGCGGGAGCGCTGCGTACCGAACAACCGAGGTCGCCTGCGACCATCACGTCAAGGTCATGCAGGATGTGATACAAAGGCATGTATGGACAATCATCGCATATCGAACGCACTCCCCTGCCAGCGATCGTCTGGATGTCGGTGTATTTGACCACTGTGTCATTATTGATGTGGTCAAGTGCATATTCAATATGCTCGACATCGACCTGCCCGTATGGGAGATGTCCTGTCTTTTTCCCCAATACGTTATCAAGTACGCATAGATGAGATTCAATGAACGCTTCGGTTTCCTCAACAATAAGGACGCGCTTGTGTGCCTTCACAAATTCGCGCACGGTATTGAAAGGGATCGGGTTCACCATGCCAAGTTCGAGATGTGAAACATTGGTGCGCGTGTCCAGAACATTGGCGACCAACGCGGAAGGATAGCCTGATGAGATGATACCAACATTTCCATTTTCACCCTCACCTCCCAGTCCCATTGTAAGCCTGTTGAAAGGCGTATGTTCTGCTTCTTCCACAAGTTTGGGGTAAGACTCAATGTGAAACTTTCCGTGTTTTCCTCGCATTGTGATCGACCATATTGACCTATCAAAGACCACTTTGTGTGTGTCATGCTGCGACCTCTTTATTCTCTCAAGCGCGCCTTCGCTTATCTCAAGCCTGTGCGTGATCCTGATGATCACAGGTGCACTAACCTGCTCTGATAATTCAAATGCCTTTACAACAGCACTGTATGCGTCCTGCGGTGTTGATGGATCATATACCGCGACCTCAGCGATCTCGCCATACCATCTGGAATCCTGTTCATTCTGGGAAGCGGCAACTCCCGGGTCATCGCCTGCAAATATCACCAGGCCTGCACCGATCGTGTGTGTCGCGGATGTTACCAGAGGGTCTGACAATACGTTCATGCCAACGTGTTTGGTGAGTACGAGCGCACGTCTGCCCGATACCGATGCACCCAGTGCACCCTCAAGCGCGACCTTCTCATTTGTCATCCATTTTGCATCGATGGTCGTATTTGTATTCACATCCACGTCAACATTCACATCTGTGTTGTTTTCCAAAAACCTGTCCATGACAGCAGTAATAGGATAACCGGCAACTGCCGTGACAAGCGAGACATTGCTGTCAATGGCTGCAAGATATAATGCTTCAAGTCCTGTTGTGATCGTTGTTGTCGGTGTCATTTGCATAGTTATTGAATCAAGCTATTTGGACCGGTTTAGTTATTGGATTGACGGGCATGTGTTTTTGCCATTTATCTTTAGCGGGTTAGCAGCTATGGAACGCGCCGCCTACGGCGGTTTTCATGTTTTTTGATTTCGGTTAAACAAATATGGACCAATTATCACAACAGTTCCGCATCTCGCCTGATAGACTCATCAGGTCGTGCAAACCAAGGGAGCGCGGCAAGAGCACCAATTACACCATTGCCGTCAAGCCAAACCTCAACCCCATGGTCTTCTGCATACTCCATGGCAAAGTCGTGGGTGAGTTCACCGTTGCGGCATTTTTTGCTGTATTCGTAAACATCGTTCGCTTCAAAATCCGAAAGAACAACCATTCCAGTTTCATCGGACACACTATACTTTAAGAGCGCTTCAGCAATCTCATCCAAAAGTTGCTCTTTTGCACCACTGCTCACGCATCCGAATTCAAGCACTGTGGATACGCAGTTCTGTGTTTTTGCAGCAACCGGAAAGAGTTGCACAAGTGAATGTGACAGGTACACTGAATCATTACAACTAAGCTGGCTTGCGATATTATGGGTCAGCGACCATGTCGCGCCTTCTTCTTTGGTATCGGTATCATCAATACCGATCAACACGCGCTCGCGCCTTGGTACTGTGATTGTACCTTTTGCTGCGCGTCCGCCACCGGATTCGGTCATATCAGCACGCAGCACGCCATCGGCTGTTACCCTGCATTTGGTTGCGCCTACTCCACCGCCGCCAAGTCCTGCGTAAGTAATCTTTACCTCATCGCTTTCCACAAGCACAGACTCGATACCTGCTGCTGCGGTGGATGCTTCAAGTTTAAGTTCGGATGTACCGATCTTTACAAGATACCTGAGCATATCCCCAACTGCCCGGGTTTGTAAGACAAGCGGTGCATGGGAATAATGATATCTTGACCATGCTGCGCCGCTATAACAATTCGTGTGTTCTATGATCTCTGCAAATTCGTTGTTGGAATCGCATACCGCGTATATTCCTTTGTACGGTATCGTATAAGGGTCATCAAGGGTTACTTCTCTCATCTGTTCCTATTCTATATGCAACCGTTTAAATGTTTTGTTAAGCGGCAACGTTTTTACGCATATCACCTAACAAAACCCTCATCCTTGAGACTGACATACCGCCCATCCCCTATTATCACATGGTCCAGTACATCTATACCAAGGAGTTTGCCGCCTTCTATCAGTTTCTCTGTGACCGCAATGTCCTCTTTGCTTGGCGTGGGGTCGCCGGATGGGTGATTATGTGCAAGAATTACGGATGCGGATGACTCAAGGAGTGCGGACTTGAATACCTCGCGCGGGTGCACGATGTTGGCATTCAACGTGCCAATGGAGATTACTTCTTCCCGCAGGATCTGGTTCTTGGTATCCAGAAAGAGCGCGGTCAGTTTTTCCTTTTTCTGCTCACGCATCTTTGGATATAGGAGAGAGTGAACATCGGCAGGCGACCTGATCTTTCGTTTGGG
>JAUWBW010000133.1 GCA_030609665.1 Methanosarcinaceae archaeon
GTAAAATCCAGTATTTTCTCAAACTGGTGTTTGTAGCCATCCAAGCCTATGTAGTATTGCCCTTCGCCAAGTCCTGTTATTAGATTTCCGTGCAATTCTACGGCTTCACATTCGTTGCAGAAAATGTTCTGGTAATCAGCATACTCGGTTTTTAAAAGTTTAACTCCGTGGTTTGTAATTGTGACAATCTGGCCGCCAGATACCAGTTTCCTGGCAATGAAACCCTCATCTTCCAGATTCTTCAACATCCTTGCGGCAGTCTTTGAACTGGACGAGATGTGTTCCGAAAACTCGCTGGATGATATCTTTATCGGCTTGTCAATTGCTCCGAGAAGGGCGAGTTTCTTTAAGGATTCGATAACCGGCATTTTGTTGACCTCTATCTCAATTATGAGACGACTCTCAAATATGGGGTGGAGTATGATAAAGGTTTTGATGTGGGTGCGAAAACTCATATCATGTTTGCAGCACTACAGTATTACAAACTTACATGTAGTCGTCAAGTGTGAGCAACAAGACCCCTTCTGCTTTTGCCACCCGCTTCATCTCATCCGTAAATCCGGATTTGCTAATAATTGCAAAATAGTCTTTTCTATCGGGCAACCATTTCACAGATTTGGCTTTTTCTACGAGTTTTTCATAAACATCGATATCGATAGTCTTATTCTTCCATTTACACTCGCAAAAGAGAATTTCCTTTGTATCACTATTGATAGCGGCAATATCAATCTCATAATCATTGCGCCCTTTGGGTGCATGCGGGATCTTGCCCCACTGTCTGCCTAGTTTTTGGAATCTAAAAGGCAATTCATCTTTTGAGTTAAGGTGGAGCAACATCTCTCTTCCGATCTGTTCAAATGTTTCCCCCAGATATCGTTTGTAAATATTTTTCACATCTTCGATCGCAGGCACTTTATTTCCCTGTTCCAGTTCATCCTTATGCGATAATACGAAACGGAACCAAAATCGCAAAAACTCGTCATCTATTCTGTAGATGGTCTTTTTTGTGGTGGTTTTTTCTGTGATTGGATGTTCTTTTCTCACAAACCCAAGTTGTATAAGTGTATCCAGATAATACGGCAGATCTTTTGGCTCCAAAAACGATCTGGATGCGATCTCGCTTAACCTCACTGTGCCTTTTGAGATCGCGAACAGTATATTCATATAAGTGGCAGGTTCCCTTAATTCTTCACGTAGCAGGAATTCTCCTTCTGCATAGAGCACTGATTCTTTTGCAAACAATATATTTTTAAGATTATCGTAAAAAGAATGATCTTCATTAAAGAATGACAGGTAAAATGGTACTCCTCCTGCCGCCCCGTATATGTTTACAATATCCTCTGATGGCAATTTCGGGAAGAACTCATGAATGTGTTTGAACTGCATCGGTTTTATCAGCATCTGCCCTGTTCTTCTTCCATACAGTGGACTTGAATACGCAAGCGTGCTTTTTTCCATCATTGATATGGATGAGCCGCACAATATGAGGTGGAATGGACCTCCCTTTAGTATTTCATCAACAATAAGTTGGAATACCGAGGGAATGGAATCATCCATTTGTGCCAGATATGAGAATTCATCTATGGTAATTACAAGTTTCTCTTCACCATCCCATCTTGTTTTGATGTACTCAAAGACCTGATCGAATGTTTCCAGATTAGGCTCATAATCACCAAACAGGTCTGCCGCCTTTTTCCTGAACCTATATAGATTAGACAACGTCCCTCTCTTGTCTGCCAAGAGGTATATGTGCGGCTTATCCATCTGGAACTTGTGTATCAGTTCGGTCTTGCCAACCCGTCGCCGCCCGTAGATGACGGTGAAAGACAATGCATCGGATTGGTACTCGCGGTTTAATACTTCGAGTTCTTCTGTGCGGTTTATAAATTTTCGGATCATAATCATTATGATTTAAATCCGAATAATAGATATAACTTTCGGAACACAATCATTATGATTGTAATCCGAATCTTTTATGTAGGGCGCAGAGGTGTAAATTGACAGACAAAACGCCCCCTACATCTCTCACAGTTAACCAAAAACATCGCGGAGCGCATCGTGTCCATCATGTAAATCCTGTCAAAATATCAAGTTGTAAGATTAATCCAAAAACTCGTACATGAGGGTACTATCAAACAAAAAGGGCGGGGACGTGGGGCATATTATGAGAAATATTAAATGTGCGGTAAATGTGCGCGCACATTTTAATTGAGCGCGAGCGATTAAACAATGAATATAACACTACAGCCTAAGGCATCGAAAACTAGATTGACCATCTCAATAACCCTGATTTTAATCCCGTCGAATTCGACGGGATTAGAATACAGACGGGTCTGAACAGTTTCACCCTTACGCCGAAACAGTGGATAGAGAGGACGGGTGTTATACGAATAGTTTTCCTAAAATGACACCAATAATAATTAGTATCAATCCAACCACCAATTCATTGAATGCAAGAGACCATTTCTTCCTCTTGTCATGAGTTTGTAACTCCACCATTGCCGGTTTTGCTTTGAGTATGTTCTTGTAAATATCGTCAAATCTTTGTATGATTTCGAAATATTCATCAAGTATTTCATAACTTGGATTGTCTACGTCTTTATTATCTCGAAAGTAGACGATTTTATCAGTGATTTCTTCCAATTCGGGTCGCTTCTCCGAATAATAATCAGGAATTGCTGCTTGTATTGTATCAGATGAAAAGCCGGCAAGTTCTTTTGTGATCTTATCTCTCAATATAATGCCGGTATAATCGAGAGTGTCATATCCTGCTCTGAAGACATGACCTAATGTTTTGTCGATGTTTCTTTTGATGTATAATTCATCTACACCAGTTTTCAATTCAAATTGAACTGCAAAGATCCTCATCAAATGGTCGAAAGCATCCCGAAGTTCTTTTACAACCTGTATGTTTGACTTGAACTCTTCGTTATTTTCTTCACAAAAAAGGATTAACTTTTTGATTTTACCATACACCAGAGTAATCTGCTTAAGGCTTTCAATTTCGGATTCTGAATACATGTTTTTTCCGATGCGAAGTTATGGTAACTTTTTATTTAGAACAGTATTGCGCCATTCTTCGTATTCGTTATTTGAGTAAAATAGTCCAGATGCCATTCTCACAGAACCTCGATATCTGCTGGAAAACATCTTTATTTTATCACGATCCACAATGATGTCGCCAAGATCTTTGTCCCATACATCTATAACATCTTTTTGTGTGCTCATTTATCCGACCTTCATCTAAAATATTTAATGGGAAATGACACGTACTTTATATATGTTTTTCGTATTCACTATAATGATTATGTATAATCGCATAAATCGTTATTGGTTGTGGTAAAGAGGGATTATATCATCTTGCTATCCAATTTTCATCAAACGTGCCGCACCCGCGCCATAACCCCAAGATGATCCTCATGGAACGGCATAAGTTCCTGACTATCCGCCACCTCAAACTTGACATCAAAGTCATTTTCCAGTTTCCTGACCTCTTCCTTGAATACCTTCTTCGGGTTTGCAACAGTATCGATACTTCGAGCCTTGATCGAAAGCAACAGATGACCGTCTCTTTTCAGGAATTGCTTCGCATTCACTGCTGCGATCTCACTCTGGTTCGGCTGTGCGACATCCTGGAATATCACATCCACTTCCTCGACAATATGCGCATACGATTGCGGTCTATTGGCATCTGCAAGGATTGGAACAATATTTGAACGTACGTCACACAATCCGATCAGGTCCCGCATAGTGCGCTGTGAGAATTCCACGGCATACACGATGCCGTCCGATACGATATCTGAAACATGGCTTACGGTCGTACCCGACGCTGCACCCAGATACAGCACCTTTGAATCCCGTTTTATCGGAACGTTAAATTTCTTGATCACCATCGCGGCAAGTTTGCTGCGTTTTGGGTTCCATATTCGATACTCACAACCCTCAATCTCGATGAGTTTCTCCCCATAAACACTCGCACTCGGGACAAGATTTATCGTGGCAAGTTGCTTTCCGCCTCTTTCAGTAATCTCAAAAATTCCGGCGGATACTTCTTTTGCTGCCATCTATCGCCTGCCTCCCGTGTTTTGTTTTTGTCCCTTTCCTTTCACCTTGCCGCCTTTGTTCTTATTCTTATTCTCCCGCTTCGGTGGCTTAGGATTGGCTGCTTTGATACTCTCGATCTTCGCGTCAAGTTCGGTCTTTATCGATTCGTTCAGTTCGCCAGAATACACATCCATGCGCACTGCAAGGGATATCTTTGCAGCAAGTGCTCGTGCGATCTTCCCCCTCTGCCACCAGGGCGCGTTTTTAATTATCGGATTGTTGAATATGATCCCGTGTTTGGGAGACGGAGCGCGGGCACGCAGATGTTTGAAAAGTGCCCTGTTCGCACCTATTACCTGAATGGTGCTTGATGGGAAACGTGCCAGTTTTTCAAGTCCACCTGCCATGCTAACCAACCGTGCACCGATCAGTGCACCTGCGATATTGACAAGATTCGGGGCAGTGGTTTCCATGCTTTTTACAAGATACTCTTCGATACGGCTTCGGCTGTCGTACAGGGTGCATATATTCTCTGCAAAACCCTTGACAAGTTCTTCGTCCAGTCCCGTAAGTTCAGCCCCCATCGAAGAGGTCGCTTTTTCATATAGGCGGTCGTCAGTTGGAATATTTGACCTTGAACCGTATTTTGCAACGAACCGCACAAGCGGTTCGGAGGACAGCCCCACTTCAGGGAAATACATTCCATACCATTCCGCCAGCCGCTCGGACAGGGTGTTTGCAGTCTCATCAATGTCATCCAGCGCCTCAACCGCCTGAATGATACCCATATCCGGCGTACCGCTCGATATTTGTTGCTTTGCAGCACGGATGCTCACATCCCGAAGGAGCTTGTCGTATTCGTCATTCGATGCGACAAAACCACATTCGATTGCAGCAGCTCGAATGTCAAAACCGGTAGGCGGTATGTTCATGTCCGCTTCTTTTGGCTGGATCAACCTCTCTGCAAGAACATCCGTGTCCTTTGGGAACAAATCCCATTCCACCACTTTGCCATCACTATCAAGTGTAAGTGTCCCAAACCATGTAATGATCTTCAAATCAAGCCTCCATGTTTGTAATTGTTGCACCGCTGTTGTTCGCACGTGTGATAATGGCACTGCCGCCAATGGTCTCATCCAGCATGTCCTGCACATCCTTTTGTATCTTCTTACCTTGTGTTTTGCTGTCAACAAACCCGTACACTGCCGGTCCAAAGGAACTCATGCCTGCGCCATAGGTACCGCTGTCCTGCATAAACTCAATAATATCCCTGACTGACTGCGGCTGGAGGTCAACCTCAAGTTTCTTGAACCCCACGGTCTGGATATGGTTCACCGCGCATCCAAAACTTTCAATGTCGCCTTCCATGATCGCAGGCATCATCTGCATCAGGATTGTGTGTGAAACATCCTGTACCTCACGCAGTGGGATTGGGCATTCCTGCTTGAATATATTC
>JAUWBW010000059.1 GCA_030609665.1 Methanosarcinaceae archaeon
ATCTCAGAATTTCGAGACAGCCTGACAGCTTTTGATGGCAAGAAGAAAAGTGAAGTTGACAAAAAAGGATACTACAATGCCCAGATCACAAGAAAAATATATGAAATGCTGGAAGCAAAAGGTATTAAAACCCATCTGATCGAAATGGTATCGGATACGGACATGCTTGTTGATGCAGTTGAGATCGTAAAACTTGAGGTCATTGTACGAAATATCGCTGCAGGTTCAATAACAAGAAAGTATCCGATGAAAGAGGGGACAAAATTTGAAAATCCGATCATTGCATTTGATTACAAGAGTGATGAGTACGGCGACCCGATGTTAAATGATGATATTGCAGTAGCGCTTGGAATTTCGACCTATGAGGAGATGAAACATATCCGCAATATTGCACTCAAGATTAACAAGATACTTGTTGATTATCTGGATGAGAGGGGCATCCTGCTACCGGACTTTAAGCTTGAATTTGGTCGCAAGGATGGGGAAATCTTACTTGCCGATGAGATCTCATGTGACACCTGCCGGTTCTGGGACAAGGAAACAGGAGAATCCCTTGATAAAGATCTATTCAGGCAAGACAAAGGCAACCTTTCAAAAGCGTATGAGGAAGTTGCAAGGCGTATTGTGCCTGAGATATTCGAATGATCCAAATACCATCGGTGAATGAAAAATGGATAAGTATGACGTAATTGTTGTGGGTGCAGGGATTAGCGGACTATTGGCTGCACTCACATTGTCAAAACACGGCAAAAGGGTGCTCGTGCTCGAAAAAACAGAGCACGTCGGAGGCAACTGCAACAGCTACATGGTTGACGGTTTCCAGGTGGATACCGGTGCCCATGCCATCACGCATCTTGCAGTCGGACCACTGAAGAGGTTGATGGATAACTATTTTGATTACGTGCCTGTATTCGAGGATTACGGTGATTATCACATAAGGACAGAAACAGGTTTCCAGAAGGTTCCCTCGGACTTGAAGGATTTCGTCACATTTGACATACTCCCAAGAAAAGACAGGGTGGTACTGTCTCAGGCCATAACCAAAGCTCTCACGCTATCCACTTTTGGAGTTGATCTGTCCAAACAGTCTGCTTATGATGCTTTGCCAAAAAACCTGTCAAAAGATACATATGACTTTGTAAATACAATTTCACATTTCCTATCTGGAAAATCAATGAAGGAAACGTCTGTTCACAGAATGTTGACAGGCAGCAGCTTTGTACGTGATAGTGTCACACAGGAGCAATTTGAAAGTATTGTGGGGCCGAAAGAAACACCACAACACACCGAATCCATTCTTCAGTCCATATTACGTTCCAATTTCCATACATCTTTGGGTACAAGACTGACGGAAGTATTGGATTCATCATCGATCAAAAGCAGTATCCCACATGCGTTTGCATCAATCAGTAGGTTTGCAATCAATTGTAACAACGCCAAATCACAAGGTTATCCGCGCAAAGGGCTCAAGGCTGTATTGAACTCGGTCCTCCACTCTCTTCCTGACACGGTTGAGATACAGACACACAGTGAGGTCAAACGCATTCTCACAAATGAGGGAAAGGCAATAGGTGTGGAAACTGATCAGGCTTACTATGCCGATATTGTGGTTTACACCGGTTTTGCAAAGAACCTGCCTGATATTATTGAAGACCTGCCAAGATCATATGTTGACGAACTTGGCAGAATTGTCCAGACCAGGAGTTTGACTGTCTGGTTAGGTCTTGATAAAAAAATGGATGAGTTCAATTATACCGGTTCGGAGATATGGTTCAAGGATACTCCATACTGGGCAATGCCGATCAGCAATTACGATTCATCTCTTGCACCAAAAGGAAAACAACTTGCGGGATTTGTGTTTGTGGTGGATGAGAATAGATCAGAAGGATCAGAAATAAAGAAGGCGTATGATGCGATTTACCGTGCCCTGCCATCGATTGAAAGACATGTTGAGATGCAGCATGAGCAGATAACAATTCCTGAAAAAGCAGCTGTCACCATTAGTGGAAAATTCGCAGATATCCGAACACCGATCAAAAACCTGTACATCGCAGGAACGGATGCAGACAACAGAAGTATGGGGATTACGCGTGCAGCATACTCAATTATTGAGCTACTGGGTGCGTTGAACGAGGATGGGAACCTGCACTAAGGCAGGTTCTGATATAATATTTGTATTGCTTTTTTTTATCAGAATGAAGCAGGAAGCTCCGTCCTCGCCGTATAGTGACAGGGAGGAGTAGTTCACCTTCTCAAGATCATCGTTCTTAATCGGTCTGCTGCATATTCCGATTTGTCGGCTATATCCCCGATGGATTTTACGAGTTCTGCAAGGTGATAAACACCTGCACCGCCAAGAATATCCTCATGTTTGAAAATTATCTTTACAAGATTGGTTTCGATAACATCGACATCATGTTCCAATTCTTCTACTTGCGGAACAATTGCCAGCGTTTGTTTAACCTCTTTTTTGCTGAACGAGGTCTCAAGCAGTTCGCTTAACTTATCAACCAATGTTTCATACATTTCCACAGTTTCAGCAGATTTTGACATAAGTTCCAATAAGCTGCTCCGGATCACATCTGGAAGTTCACATTTCCGCAGTGTCAACCAGTATGCAACATTTTGCGCATCGTCCGCTATAGAATCTTGTGGTTTTAAGAAGTCCAGAAGATCATCTGCATTGACAGGTAACATGATAGATGATTTCAATTGTGAACGTATAGTTTGTTTAATAACATCTGCTTCATGTTCAATAACATCGATCTCGCTACTTAATTCCTCTACACGTGCCATATCACCTGTGCAGTAGGCTTCAACTGCTTCGCTCAATTTCCGGACCGCATCTGCACCTTTTTCTGCATGCATGTGCAGGGGTCTGAAAGGCGATTCTGCAAATACGCTAAGCACCGAACGGATGTATTTTCTTCTCATCATATTCCAATCCCCATGAGCCCTGCAAATATCAGCGCAGCTGTGAACGCTGCAACAGGGACAGTTATTATCCAGGATGATATTATTTTTCCAATAACACTTAAATCAACCGCTGCAAGACCGCCTGCAAGACCAACACCGATAACAGACCCCACAAGGGTGTGTGTGGTCGATATTGGAAGTGAACTGTAACTGTGCATGATTACAACCGTCGCGGTTGCGAATTCTGCTGCGAATCCTCGTGTGGGGGTAAGTTCTGTGATCTTTGTACCGATGGTCTCGATCACACGGTAACCCCATGTAGCAAGACCGATAACCATTCCAATTCCTCCAATGACAAGTATCCATATCGGAACCGTACCATCAGTTAACCCAAGAGTACTCATGGCTGCCGACAGTGGACCTACTGCATTTGCCACATCATTGGATCCGTGTGCAAATGCGATATAACAGGCAGTCAGGACCTGTAAGAACACAAACTTCTTTTCAATCGCGTATGGATCGTCTGCTTGTTGTAATAACAAAGACCGGATCAACACAAATATCAAATATGCAAGAACGGCTCCAAGCAACGGCGATAAAAGCCAACTGCCAACGATCTTGGCAAGTACCATCCAGTTGATGTCTGAGTATGCAATTATTCCGCTGTGCGCGGAAACCAGCCCAAAGCCCAAAACGGCTCCTACGATGGAATGTGAGGTTGACACAGGCAGGTTGTAGAATGTCGCAAAGGTTATCCAGAATCCGGCTGCAAGTATTGCTGCAAGCATTCCTATTACAACAAGATGCGGATCAACCAGTTTGATCGTGTCGATCGGTACGATACCTTTTGCTATCGTTGAGGTGACTTTTTGACCAAAGAACACTGCCCCCGCAAATTCGAAAATTCCTGCTAGGATTATGACTTGTTTAATAGTCAGCGCTCCAGTGCCCACTGACGTTCCCATTGCATTGGCAAGGTCGTTTGCACCAATATTCCACGCCATGTATAATCCGGCAAGAACAAGTGCTATTACCACTGGATTAAAAAAATCCATTATTGAATATCTCCTTTAAGTCTCATTTCAAATCGCAAATGTGACCAATTGAAGATAAAGGTTTTTTTATTACTCTATATAGTAATATAAAATCTATATAGAAATACGGGTTATACTAAAAGAACGAATCAAGTGTCCGCTGGTGCCTGATATTTGACAGCATTTCCCCCTTCTCCATCCAGTCTGCATATGGTGTCCGCAGGCGCGTGGACATGTCGGCAAGTGCTGTTTCGATAGAATCAAACTTCTGCGGTGTGTTCTTGAGAGCCTGCCGTGCTGCTTCGCGAACCACCCAGACCCCGAGCGGTGCCCAGTAATCAGGTCTGATCTCGCGCACCATGAAAACCGATGCCTGTCTTTTTATCCCATCGAGATATTCAAGCGCGCCCAATCGTGCGGCATAATACCCACCTGCAAGGAAGGAGTATCCCTTCTTTCCGGCAATTCCTTCATGGTCCGCCCCGATCCATGCCGTGTTCCCTGACCACACTGTTTTTGGCAACCATGCTTCGATTAGTTCATACGAAAAACTGCGCGGGATAAAAAGTATCTCAAAATGGTTCCCGAAACTCTCACCGCTAAATAGCGTGATCTCCCCGATCTGCTGATAACCCTTGATGGTTTGCAACAGATCCTTGCCTGCCATGTCATCAACTGCTGTAATAGACCAGCGTGTCGGGACAAGACGACGCTCCCTGCCCAACAATCCGATTGACAGCAGCCGTGTTATGTGTTCGTTTGGGACATTGCCGGTGCGCAGTTCAGAAACAACATCCTTCGCCAACGCATCGGTATCATACACAAGGTAATCCACTTTCTTTGGGACTTTCGGATTCTCTGCGATCTCAAAGTTCTTCACTGTACCTGACGGGCCCATTGGTGTTAACACACCATCGAATTTGAGTTCGTTCTTTATCGGTTTGGTAAACCATGCTTCAGTATCGATTGGTTTTTTTGAAAGGGCAAGTTCCTGTGATTTCAAAAGAAGGGGATTGTCGTGAGATGCGGCATCCTTGACCTTCACTTTTGTATTGGCTCTTACAAGTTGCGAACGTGAGGAGATGATATCCTCGATCCCCATCTTGAGCCACTCTTTTGGGTCTTCCAAAGCCATGGCATCGTTGCCGCTCACAAGCGGTGGGATCATCGGACCGGCAGATACTGAAGGATAGCCATACTTCCCTACAAAAACAGCGGGCGGAGATGCCCCAAAAATAGAATCACTAGATTTAAATTTAATGTTGATTTTAGAAGAGATCGATTCAATTGACTTGAATTTTTTAAGGATAGGGCATGTCGGACGACCGCATAGCCCTTTCCCCTTACATTTGATACAGAGGTTCCGGCTCAATTTTACTCGTCTTCTCCGCAAATACCGCAGTATTCTATACCCGTTTCGTCCTTATATAACCAACCGGATTTTTGGACAAATTTGCATGCATTACACATGCCTGTAATCTTGTCCTTTGTAGAGATATCCCCGAGTAGTCTTGCTGCCAGATCCTTTATTACCTCTTTCGTCTCATCAGAAAAATCAACCTCTGCACCGCGTTTTTCACTGACGTACTGTGATACTGCGGCTCTTGAGAGCCCCAGGGTTTCTGCAACTTTTTGCTGTGTACAGTTGTATTCGATCATCATGTTTCGTGCAAGTTCTGCCCGGATTGCAGGCAGGACTTTCTGTACCATTATTTCGCAGGGGGTTTTCATGAAAGATCTCCATTATTGTTTTTATAAAATTAACACTGATTACTTTTTAATGTTTTGCTTATTCCGGTAATCTTCGATCGCAGCACGAAGTCCATCTGCAGCAAGGTTTGAGCAGTGCATTTTAACCTGTGGGAGCCCGCCAAGTTCCTCTGCAACATCGTTGCGTGTAATATCAAGTGCTTCTTCGAGCGTTTTTCCAACTGCCATCTCTGTTATCATACTTGATGTGGCAATTGCCGCGCCGCAGCCAAACGTCTTGAATTTAACATCTGTGAGTATGTTGTCTTCGACCTTGATGTAAATATTCATCATGTCTCCGCAGGTTGGGTTGCCAACCTCTCCAACACCGTCTGCATTCTCGATCTCCCCAACATTACGCGGGTTTGAGAAATGGTCCATCACTTTTTCACTGTACATTGTTTTACCTATCTGTAATAATAATCACAATTATTTAAGACTCATTTTTCCTGCAATAGGTGACATTGCCCGAAGCCTTCCGACAACTTCCACCAACGCATCAACCACGTAATCCACTTCTTCCTGTGTATTATCCTTCCCAAGTGTGATCCTGAGCGACCCGTGTGAGTCTTCCGGTCTCAGTCCGATGGCTGTCAGAACGTGTGAGGGTTCAAGCGATTTTGATGAACATGCCGATCCCGTTGATATTGCAATACCTTTCATATCAAGGAACAGGAGCATTGATTCACCTTCTATGAAACTGAACCTTAGATTGACATTGTTTGGAAGTCGGTTTGTTGGATGTCCGCTGAGTTCTACATCGTCTATCGAATCCATTACTTTCTCGATAAGGGAATCCCGAAGTTGTGTCATGTGTTTTGCATCATCAACAAGACGCTCATCTGCAAGAGCCACTGCTTTTGCAAACCCGACGATCCCTGAAATGTTTTCGGTACCCGCACGCATACTTCGTTCATGGCTTCCACCATGTGCAAGTGCCTGCAAAAGCGTGCCTTTTCTGACATACAATGCACCCACGCCTTTCGGACCATATATCTTGTGTGATGACATGGACAACATATCCACTCCCAGTTCATCAACATTGACTGCAATCTTACCAAAAGACTGCACAGCGTCTGTGTGAAGATATATGCTTTTTTCCTTTGCGAGTTTGCTGATATCGGAAATCGGTTGTATTGTACCAATCTCATTGTTGGCATGCATAACAGAGATAAGTATTGTATCATCACGGATGGCTTTTTTAAGTTCATCCATATCGATGATCCCGTCACTGTCTGCCGGAACATATGTGACATCAAATCCTTCCTTTTCGAGATATGCGCATGTATTGAGTATTGCAGGATGCTCGATGGTTGATGTTATGATGTGTTTGCCCTTGCCGGAATTGCGGTATGCAATACCTTTGATCGCAAGGTTGTCTGATTCAGTCCCGCCTGATGTGAATATGATCTCTTCGGGCTTTGCACCGATCGAGGCTGCAACCTGCTGGCGGGATTGCTCAAGTGCACTGGTTGCTTCCTGCCCGAATGAATGCAGGCTGGATGCATTGCCGAACGTCTCTGTAAAATAGGGCAGCATGGCATCAACTACCAGCGGATCGACCGGAGTAGTGGCGCCATGGTCCATATATATTTGTTTCATGTTATCGTCTAAACCTAAATTTAGTTAATCTTTGATAGAGGATTTCGATAGGTGATTTCGGTAGAGGATTTCGGTAGAAATCATCGATAGAAATCATCGGTAGATATCCTCGATAAATATAAATAAGTAACTATTGTAGCATACACGCTATAGTTGTACCATGTACAACTATCAAGTCCACATTAAGCCACTTAATACTAAAAATATTGTGGCAAACCCTTTTGGTTATGCACACAAACCCCAAAAAGTGTAAACGTTTTAATCTTTTATTTGATCCGGAGAGAATCCTTTTGCAACAAGCACACCTTTCATACGCGAAAGATGATTGCCCTGCAATTCGACAGTATTGCCTTTTACAGTACCGCCGCATGCGAATTTTGATTTTAGGTATGTGGATAGTTCATGAAGGTCGATCTCATGGGCATCAAACCCGTCAACAACCGTAACTTCCTTTCCATATCTTCTTCTGTTCACTTTAACGATAATTCGCTGTTGCTCTTTTGCTACTTCTTCGCAGATGCACAATTCTGATGGCAATCCGCAGACGTGGCACATTTCTGAACTCATTTTTTGGTTTATCCTCCGATGTTATTATGTATCTTGTTACGTATATTAACGTAACTAAATTATAATAAGATGTATAGAGTAATCAACGATGCTATTAAAGTCTAATGGTAAAATCATTGCATCAGATGTGGAATTCGCACAGAGTTTCCTTAGTCAGACCCTCGGTTTGATGTTTCGCAAAAACATCCGGAACGACTATGCTCTGGTGTTTGAAATGAGAAAACCAAAACAAGTTTCTCTTCACATGCTTTTTGTCGGTTTTCCTATCGATGTGCTGTTTCTGGACGAGTCAAAAACGATTACACAAACTGCACAACTTAGTCCATGGACCGGTACGGTGTCATCAGGGGAAAAGGTGAAGTATATTATTGAGATGTCGGATGGTGCAATATCAAAGAACGATCTGGTGGTTGGAGAGCAGCTTTCTTTTGAGAGATGATTTAGTTAAGGAGTTTGACGAAGTCGGACTAAATTGTTGTAATGCTGCTACGCACCATTACAACAACAAAGAAATGTTTATTTAACTACAGATGCTTTTAGTGGTATCAATACCAATCATATTTTTTAATCAATGCGAGGCGCATTAATGTTACCCGAAGATGACCTAAATATCATAACAAAGGAAATGGGGAGAGAACCGAATCTGGTTGAACAGGGCTGTTTTTTGAATCTATGGAGTGAGCACTGCTCATATCGTTCAAGTGCGCCGCTGCTTCGGACATTCACATCAACAGGCGACCGCGTGATCATAGGTCCCGGCGATGATGCAGCCATTATCAGTATTGGCGACGGCTGGGTGCTTGCCATCGGCATGGAAAGCCATAACCACCCTTCTTATGTTGATCCCAATAACGGCGCAGCCACCGGAGTTGGTGGAATTGTGCGCGACATTATCTCAATGGGCGCGCGCCCAATTGCGCTAATGGACCCATTGTACTTTGGACCTCTTGACAGCCCAAAGAACCTCTATCTTTTTGAACACATCATTGAAGGTATTGCAGGATACGGCAACTGTATTGGCGTACCTGTCTTGCGCGGTGAGGCGTATTTTGACGAATCGTACAGTGGAAACCCACTTGTGAATGTGGTCTGCATAGGACTGGCGCGCGAGGAAGATGTTGTGACAGCCTGCGCACAGAAAGCAGGTAACAAGGTCATACTCATGGGCTCTACAACAGGGCGCGACGGGTTGGGGGGCGCATCATTTGCATCACGTGACCTCTCTGAGAGCTCAGAGTCGGAAGACCGCCCAAGTATTCAGGTGGGTGATCCGTTCACAGAAAAACTTGTGATAGAAGCCACGCTTGAGGCTATCAATAAAGGCTATGTAAAGGCATGCCGTGACCTTGGTGCAGCAGGGCTTGCAGGTGCAAGTTCAGAGATGGCATCGAAAGGAAACTTAGGAATCCATATCATTGCTGATAATGTGATACTTCGTGAGACCAACATGACGCCGTACGAGATACTTATCGCTGAATCACAGGAGCGTATGGTGCTGGAAGTCGAACCTGATGATGTTGATGCTGTATTTGAGATCGCTAAAAAGTATGACCTTAATGTAAGTTTGAT
>JAUWBW010000242.1 GCA_030609665.1 Methanosarcinaceae archaeon
GTGTGTTCTATGATCTCTGCAAATTCGTTATTGGAATCGCATACCGCGTATATTCCTTTGTACGGTATCGTATAAGGGTCATTAAGGGTTACTTCTCTCATCTGTTCCTATTCTATATGCAACCGTTTAAATGTTTTGTTAAGCGGCAACGTTTTTACGAATATCACCTAACAAAACAATCATCCTTTAGACTGACATACCGACCATCCCCTATTATCACATGGTCCAGTACATCTATACCAAGGAGTTTGCCGCCTTCTATCAGTTTCTCTGTGACCGCAATGTCCTCTTTGCTTGGCGTGGGGTCGCCGGATGGGTGATTATGCGCCAGTATGACAGATGCGGATGATTCAAGGAGCGCGGACTTGAATACTTCGCGCGGGTGAACAATATTCGCATTCAATGTACCTACCGAGATTACTTCTTCCCGCAGGATCTGGTTCTTGGTATCCAGAAAGAGCGCGGTCAGTTTTTCCTTTTTCTGCTCACGCATCTTTGGATATAGGAGAGAGTGAACATCGGCAGGCGACCTGATCTTTCGTTTGGGTTCATCGGCAAATGTTTCAAGTTTTCTTGCAAGTTCGAACATGGCAGCGATCTGAGTCGCTTTTGCAGGTCCAATTCCATGTATCTGTGTAAGCCGTGTTACATTTGCCTGACTCAACTGTTTGAGATTATATTCAGACAGGATGCGGGTGGACATATTCACGACGTTTTCTTCTTGTGACCCTGTCCTCAGGATGATCGCAAGAAGTTCGGCACTTGAGAGATTCTCTGCACCATATTTTATCAGCCTCTCGCGTGGGCGTTCTTCTTGAGGCATGTCATGGATCTTTATCTTATATTCACTCATAGGCGAGATGAACAATGTGCATACATGATAAAATAATCGATTTATTGAGGTTAAGATTTTAAAGTGGTGAACACAATGTAATAGTAGTGAGTCTAATGATCGGATAAATATCCTATTAGATACTGCGACGACTGCTAAATATGCCTAAATTACCACGAGCAAGTGGGGACAAGCATGTGTCAGTTTTTGAGGCGGCTGGTAAGTGAACCATATTTGACCAACGAAGAATATCTGAAATATTTTCATGGAAGATGAGAATTTGGAGATGCACCGCGCGCGTTCCACGCTTGTTGTTTGGTCACACAGTACGCTTGCGGTTTTTGATCTGATGAAACAAGTTCGATATGGCTACAAAATTACACAGGAGGTATCCAACATTATTAAATCATCCATAGAAACGCAATTGGTTGAAACCAAAAATGAACTTGAGGGCATGCTTGCCTATCCGGATGAAGAATTGATCGACATCATCAAAAAGGTCGGATTCGAATGCGACCTTTGCGGGCGATGCTGCACGAATGAGTTCAATGATCATGTGTTCCTGCTGGACAAGGACACTGCTTTATTGAAAGAAAACGACCCATCAGTGATCGTGCCAGCACCATATTATGAGTTTTGCGACCAAAACGGCAGGTTCTATGTGTCAGGCTATGCGTTAAAAACCAAGCCGGATGGTTCATGCACATTCCTGACAAATGGTCGCTGTGAGATATATGACTCCCGCCCGAGCATTTGCAGGTTGTATCCATATATGTTACACTACGAAGCCGATGAGGATGGCAACCTTGAATGGCGCCAGATAGGCGGTTTGAACGAGCACGGGAACTATCACACAGACATCGACGACGATGAGTGCAAGAGGATCGCAGCGGACATTAAGGAGTACGAGGCTGGATATCTTAACCAGAAGATCGTATTCTTAAATACGGTCGATGAACGTTTCAAGAAAGAAGGGTTGAGGCATGTACAGGGAGTATATGATCGTGAGATGAGGCGGTTCAAAAAAGGCGGAGAGATCGAGGTGTTTGTGTTCTTTGATGGGGAGTTTGAGAGTGTGAAGTTTGTGCAGGGCTCTGATTAAGTGCATGTTGTTTTCTGCGCAAGAGCGTGGAGCATAACGAAATTACAAAAAGTAGATGTGCTAAATACGTGTAAATGCATCGATTTTTACCCCACGTGTGAACTAAAAACATCGATTTTTAACTCATGAATAGTTGTGTAAAATTATGGATAAACGTAATTTGCATGGCGATTTTTAACGCCGATTCAGTCCGCCGCAGGCGGCACATTCCACCATTAACGATAAAATGCTTATATTTTCTCAATACCAGATATATTTGCTGTTGATGATGTATTCCAAAATTGTTAAGAAAACCTTCGCTAACGATTTAGTTTATTCATATTAGTATGTATGAAATATGCCGCCTGCGGCGGTTGCATCGGTTTTAGTTTCAGAAAAAAAAATCACATTAACACCGAGATCTTACCACAGTTATACAAATACAAAACGTATGCGGGTCAAATGAATGTGCACATCATTGGCACCATTACTCCCAAACCCCTGTCAAATTCCCATCAAGTGCCATCCTGCCAAGAGTTCGTTTAACATCCCTGCCAACCTTTGAAGGCACCACATCCGCATAAGGAGTATCCGGCAGGGGTGTCAGATAGTGTGCACGCACACTGCCGCCTTTTTTGCTGATGAATTTTATGAGTTTTAAACTGTCCTGCTGGTCTTCTTCAGTTTCGTCAGGGTAGCCGAAGATAAAATCAACATTTGGCGTTATCCCATGATTCACACACCGCTCAAT
>JAUWBW010000140.1 GCA_030609665.1 Methanosarcinaceae archaeon
ATAACAAAAAAACGGGCCCGCCGCGATTCGAACGCGAGTCAATGGGTGTCTTCACAACTGCAATGCAGTTATTTCGAAGCCCATTAGGATGTCCTGGCTACCCTACGAGCCCGCATGATACCTCTTGATAGAAATAAGATGTATTAAAGTTTTCTACACAAAATCGAACCGCAATGCTATTATTTGATTACATTGTTCAAAATCACCATGTCAAAAAAGGAAAAACAGACGGTAGTATTGTTCAATCCTATGCCTGTTAAGCATCAAGTTGCAATTGTGAACAAAAAAACCACATCTCTTCAGGTTCCTCTTGTGAATATTCCTCTTTCTCTTCTGGCTATTGCAAGGATGGTCAGTGAGGATTTTGATGTTCGTATCATCAATGCTGTGGTGGATACCAATTACGAAGAACTTATTCTTGATGCATGCGAGGGTGCGCTTTGTTTTGGTGTAAGTAGTATGACCTGCTACCAGATTCGTGATGGTATGAATGTGTCGGCTGCTGTCAAGGAGCGATATCCTGATATGCCTATTATCTGGGGCGGTTATCATCCCTCTACACAGCCTGAACAGACGCTTCAGGATCCTGACATAGATATTGTTGTGATCGGTCAAGGCGAGTTGACCTTTAAGGAAGTTGTTGGAAGGCTTGCGAAAGGACAATCTTTTGATGGTGTGCCTGGTGTTGCCTACAAGGATGAAGGGGGCATAATTACCAATTCACCTCGCGGTTTTACAGATCTTAACGAATTCCCGGCTATTCCTTATGACATGATCGATGTGGAGGCGCACATCAAGGGCTACAAGTTCGGGGAGCGATGTCTTGATTATTATATCAGTCAGGGATGCGCGGCAGGGTGTAGTTTCTGCTCGGAGCCCATTTTTTGTGGCAGGAAATGGACGGGTCTTGAGCCTGAGACTGTGGTTGCGGAACTCGAACATCTCGCAAAGACCTACAATGTTGATACGTTCATGATAAGGGATAGTGATTTTTTCATCAATGTAAGTAAGTTAAAAGAGTTGTGCAATCTCCTGATCGATAAGGACCTCGGGCTTCGGTTGACGAGTGTCAATGGTCGGATGGAACAACTTCACCGTATGGATGACGAGATTTGGGCACTTGCACGAAAGGCAGGTGTGCGTGAGGTTTTCATTGGTGTGGAAAGCGGTTATCAGGAAGCGCTGGATGCTATGAACAAGGGCGCAAAGGTGAGCCAGAGCAAGATATGTGTGGAACAGTGCATTAAACACGATATCGATGCACGCACTTCGTTCATGGTGGGAATTCCGGGTCTTGATACGAGAAAGGAAATCAAGTTTACATTTGAGGCGATTCATGAGGCTATATCTGTTTATGGCGAACAAGGGAAACTTGATCAAATGGATGTGTTGTTTTCATTCTTCACGCCGTACCCGAATACTCCGCTCTACCGGACGGCTGTTGAGTGTGGATTGCCAGTTCTTGAGACTCTTGGGGACTGGGGCGACTTTGATCAGGTGGACTTTAAGGCGCCGTGGATGTCACAGGAATATTATGATCTTGTTATTAAGTTCAGGAACGGCATGCCATGGAACTCAGGATGCGATTTTGATGAGTGGTGCGAGTTCTATTCAGGGATCATGGAAAACTTGATGGAAGACTAACTGTTGTCTTTACTTCACTCATTTTATCAAGTGGTATTTTGTATCTGATAATACTTTAACATTTTCTAAAGAAGATTTTACGACAGTATTGATCGGCAAATCCATGTCTTTTCTCTTTTTGTGCAAGGATGGGTGCGCGCTGAGGATGTGTGGGATTTAGGTTTTACAAAACTTGTATTGTAGAATGGATGTCGTACACCTGTTCACTATACTGTTTATGTGGGTAAAATCCCAATTACATCTACTTATTCCTTCAATATCCTCACAATAATCACCAATCCAATAACATTTATCAACACGATCAAAACCCCGCCGATGAGGTGTCGCATGTTCTGGAAAAAAAAACCATTTTCAGAAGTCACAGCCTGTGCCGTAAATTCGATCATCATATCTGAATCTGCAAACACTTCCTGTTCCATAATACCATCGTGTGCACCCAGTGCACCACCTGTGCGCACGGTATAGTTAACTCCCGGTTCAATTCCAACAAATAGATATTCATCGTCACCGTCATCGGATGCGGATGCAATGATCACTCCATCGCGCACCAGTTCCACACTACTTGAAGCCGGCGCATCGACTTTTATGTTCACGTAATCTTTCAGACCAATATCGCTGCCATCCGCAAATCGTAATCCGTTCGGGATGTTCAATAGGCTGAGAATCGTCGGGGCAATATCCTCCTGTCCGAATTCACCATCGATAACTTGAGCATCAACATTGGGTGCATGAACAATGAACGGTATCATCTGCGCTTCGGAAGTGACCGCATACTTTTCAGCCTGGTGACCTCCGCGAACATCATCTGTCGCAAATGCCATTCCATGGTCTGCCGTAAGTATGAATACAAGATTGTTTTCGATGCACAGTTCATACAGCGGCATAATCGCTGTATCGATGCCCTCGATATTCTCAATATATCCGCTGTTCCTTCGATAGTGTCCTGAACTATCAATCGCGCCTGCGTTTATGGTAAGGATATACTTTTGTCCGGGCGCACTTTCACTCATCGATATGATGATGTCGCCAGCAGTATCGATCGCCCACCTGTTGTATGCATCATATCGTTCCCCCGAACTTTCGGGAAATCGGTTGACATAATCATATGCTCCTTCTGCGCGCATTTTCATCGCTTCAACAACATCCTGTGGAACATCGACATCGATATGTTTTGATGTAGACATCATAATCGTGGGGTTGTTGATCGAATTTGTTTCATCATACAGGATAATGTCCTGCTCGGCACGCATTTCGTAAAAATCACCATTCTCAAGCACTGCGAGTGCAAGATATCCATTATCGTGCGCCATGTCATAGATGGTAGCACCCGGATGTCCGACTACTTTACTATCTGCACCGGAATTTCCGGTTACAATAACAGAATGTCCTGCTTCTGTATAAGTCCTGGGCGCGCGTATATCCACAACACGCGCGCTGTTCTGGGCAATTTGCGAAATGTTGTGTACGACTGCTTTATCAAGTGTAGTTCCGTCAATCGCGTAGGGGATAAGTTCGGGATAGATGTATGGAGAACCGAGTCCGTCGATGATCAGGATAACTGCGCCATCCGGTGTGTTTACGGGATTTACTTCTACAAGGGTTGATGCGATGGCTGATATGGGTAAAAATGAGAATAATAGTAATGATATCAGTGTCAATAATAGGATTATTGTGGAGCTAGAATGTGATGTCTTTTGGTTCATTGGAAGTAAAATAAAACACTCTGTATAAAAAATATGCTATGTATATTGCGGTTTTATCAAGGTTACACTTATTTTATATGCGGGCGTTTGTAATATCCTTAACAATAAAAGGATTCAAAAGGGATTATCTCATGAAAATAGACGCGCGCTGTCCACATTGCATGCTCTCAAGAGTACACTACGAAGCAGTATTATCGACTGATGATGAACAATTGATACACAAGACTGTCATGGCAGGAATTGATGTACTAAATCGTAAATACAAACCTGATATTCCTGCCGGGTATCTTTCAACGGCAATGCACCGCAAGGCGTATGAGGTTTTAGGTGATGCTGATCCATATCTAAAACTGAAACAAATCAGCAACAAGGTTGCAACTGAAGTGTTGCCTATTGCGAAAAAGCTGATATATGAAGGTGAGCCGGAAGATGGGGAGATATTCAGTCGTGCCGTACTCGCATCTGTCATAGGTAATTATTTTGATTTTGGGGTAATGGGATTTGACGTTGCGCCTGATGCATTCGATGAAACTTTCACAGAACTGTTCAAGCGCGGGCTGGATGTTGATGACACTCCACAAATGCTCGATATGCTTGATGACGTGGTCTATATTGTCGACAATTGCGGTGAGATACTACTTGATACACTGGTATTTGATATCATCAAAAAGATGGGGGGAAATATCACTTTGGTAGTTCGTGGTGCTCCAATACTCAATGATGTAACAATGGATGATGTACATGAGTTTGAGATCGATAAAATGGTCGATCGTGTACTGACCACGGGTTCACATGCGATTGGTGTTTGTTTTGATGAGGCTCCCAAAGAACTTATGGAGGCGTTTGAGAATGCATCACTTATCATGAGTAAAGGGATGGCAAATTATGAGACACTTTCAGAGAGAAACTTGGGCCCGATCGCTTATTTGCTTCGCACAAAGTGCGAAAGTGTGGCAAAAGACATGGGACTTGAGGTGGGCTATTCAGTCGCAAAGTTAGTGAATGTTTGATGTCTAATCTATAATGTTTAATGGCTAAGTAGTGGAGATGTAAAAAATGTGTGAACTAAATGCTGTACTTGTTCGTGGTGATGAGCGGGAAGTGGTTATGGAGTCTGTGACCAGAATGGTTGTTGATGGTGATTCCGTCGAACTGACCGGAATATTCGGGGACAAAAAAGTTGTTTCGGGTTCGATAAAGGAAGTCGATTTCACTAAAGGGGAAACTATAATTATTGAAAAGTGAATATAACTATTGGGGTGCGTGTTGGTATAGAATAATTATAGGATAATTTCGTGGGAGCCGATGCGATATCGACACTTATTTATTAATAACTGACAGTTAGCACAACATTAGTGTAATTGATTCCAGTTGGTTATCCAATTAGTTGCCCAATTAGTTATAATTGTGGCAAATACGTATGGGAGGACTTTAAATGGCAAAAGTGAAAGTTGCAGTAAATGGATACGGTACTATAGGTAAGAGGGTTGCAGATGCTGTTCGTCTGCAGGATGACATGGAGATGATAGGCGTAGCAAAGACAAGACCGAATTTCGAGGCTGTTATAGCACACGATAAAGGGTATGATGTCTACACGCTTGCAGACAGGGTCAGCGATTTCAAAAATGCCGGTATAGAAGCAGCCGGTACAGTGGATGATATGATCAATAGTGCCGATGTTGTTGTTGATTGTACACCCGGCGGTATTGGAGAGAAGAACAAATCCCTATATGAAAAGGCAGGAGTCAAAGCAATATGGCAGGGTGGAGAGGATCATAAACTTGCAAATTGCTCTTTCAATGCTGATGCAAATTACAGTGAATCCCTTGGAAAAGACTTTGTCAGGGTTGTCTCATGCAACACGACCGGTCTTTGCAGGGTAATCTCGCCTCTTGACAAGGAATTTGGTATTAAGAAAGTTCGTGTGACGCTCCTTAGAAGGGCAGCCGATCCCGGGGATATCAAACATGGTCCGATCAATGC
>JAUWBW010000125.1 GCA_030609665.1 Methanosarcinaceae archaeon
CGGTTGCCGTGTGGATCGAAATGTCGAATCCCGGGATATTTGCTGGACCATGTTTCATTTTCAGGTACAACCACATTCCAAGAGATCGTCTTTTTCCGAGCACTTCTTTTGTCAATTCATGTGCTCCAATGTCGAATATAACATCACTTATTTTGAAAACGATTGTTTGTTTTGATGGGGTTTTCGTGCCGAAAAAGTCCAAAAGGTGGGTTTCGTTAATATCTTCGCTCATTGCACTTCTCCACACCGGCTGCACGTGATCTTTCCAGTTTCGGTTTTCATGCCGCGCGGGTAGCCACATTCCGAGCACGTGATAGGAACTACGGCGCGCAGTGTTCGTTTGAAGGTTCCGGTTTTCATTTTCGGTTCCTCCTGATTAGATAGACATGGTGGGACCCATGTCCTTCATGAATTACATATTCACCATGTGACATTTCCCAATAATCATCCCACTTTCCGTTTTCGTCTTCTATTTCTGAATGTGAATAGTCAGCTATCCCGCGAACGGTGCGGATGGTTGTGTTTATTTTGCTATTGAATATTACTGATGTCATGCTCACACCTCACCTGCACGCTGCATTCTGACTGTGTACTCCTCACCGTGCCATAGTAGCGCTTCCATTTCAAGAATGGTCATTACATCATTCTGAAAAGGTCCGCGTTCTCCATCTTCTGCACCGCCGTTTACTATTACCATTCCGGTAAATTCTAGATTTGTTGTCATGTTGTTCTCATCTCGCTGTACTTGTTAGTTGTTGTACAATAAGTAATTAGTTTACATGTTTATATAGTTACCGATTATACCATTGTTTTGAGTATCTCCTTCATAATGTCTACTACAACCGGAACTGTGACTGAATTCCCAACACATTTGTAACGGTTCGTATCAGCGACTCCGGCTGTCCAATCTTTCGAAAAACCTTGTAAAAGTTCACATTCGACAGGGGTCAATCGTCTGATAAGTCCATGCATTTCGACAGCCATGTGATTATTTGGATCCATACAATATGTATAACCGTCTTTTCGTTGCAGGTGTCCTGTGCCACCTTTATTTGATGTGCTGGATCGCGGCCAAGTTGAATGGATAAGCGGAACATTATTCCCTCCTGTACCGAGATGATTGCACAGAGTTGGCACCGTGTCATTTGATGCCCTATCAAAGTTGTTCCTGTGTATTACAACATTGTTATGCCCTGCACCTGTGTTCGCCCTGAGCGGTGCAACTGCTTCGTCACGGGATTGATTTTTGCGCCCTTGCCCCGAATCACATAATACCATTGTCCTGGATTGCTGCGCTACTCCTTTGGAGTAGTTTGCATCGAGACAATAGACTGTGGGCTCTTTCTCATCAAATGATTCACCGCCTTCTCCGATAGGAAATATTTGGGATCCACTTCGCTCGGATCCTGCAAGATGTCCGACAAGGAACACGCGCTCTCGGTTTTGTGGAAGGTACGCCTTTGTGTTACGTACCTCCCACTCGATCCAATACCCAGCGTCTTCCAGTTCAATGAGAATCCGGGCGAAATCCCAGCCTCGATTTGAACTAAGGATTCCCTTAACATTTTCGAGGAGTAGATATTCAGGTTGTTTTTCTCGTACAATCCTGACAATATCAAAGAACAATCCACTTTTCGCTCCACATAATCCTTCTCGTTTTCCGGCAATACTGACATTTTGACAAGGGAACCCCCCGACGAGGATGTCATGGTCAGGCACATCTGATGCGTCAATTTTTGTGATGTCTCCATGTGGGTACTCTCCAAAGTTTTTATTATATATGATTCTGGCAGGCTGTTTGTTGATATCTTTCGCTTTCGATTCAGGGTCAAACTCGGAGGCAAACACGCATTCTGTTTTGATTCCTGTTTGTTTGGATGCCGCTTGTATTCCGAGTTCAAAACCGCCGATTCCAGAGAACAAACTTGCATATCTTATCATTTTCAAACATCACCATATTGATCAAGGGGTGGCATAGTTTTCATGCTGTTATCCATGATGAGTTTTTCATATTCATGGTTATGATCTATTAGCGTGCAATCGATTCCAAGTTTTCGGCAGGCCCGCCCTGTCGTACCTGATCCAGCAAACGGATCTAAAACAGTCTCAATTCCTTTAAACATTTTTAGAATTGTGTAATAAAGCAGTTCTGGGTCTTGGTACACATGCGCTTTGTTTCTGCCTTGAATCGGTTCAATCCCGAACGTATCCGACCATATAAATTTATTTACTTTATACTCATCTGATTTTTGATATATGAATATTGGGTTATACCGCCAGCTGTACTTTACCATTCCTTTACCCCAAACCAATGTTCTTTTTGGTGGGTATTTTTGGATGATGCTATTCATTTTTGTGGCAGAATGGATGATAATCAAAACCTTAGATGTAATCCTTTCCATCTCATTGAAGATCGTATCATAGAATCCCCAATAATCCCCTTTCACATCTTCATCTTTGAAAGGCGGGCTGGTTAGTATACAGTCAATTGAATTGTCTTCAAATTTTGGTAATTCTGTCAGACTGTCGCCGATGATTATTTTTGTAGCCATTGATCTACTCCATGTTTTATCATTTAACCTCATTGCGATAATATATTACCTAATATGGCAGGTCTAAAACAATAATCCCGATGTTTTGTTTTTAGGATTGTCCTTTTTGTGATAATCGTTGTCCAGATTCACTCTTCAACCCGAATAACCTTAACCTTCTTCTTCGCCCACTTTCTCGGAACTAGGACATGCGCACCATTCCCAATCTCTGATGCTTCTCTGGCGATTTCCTCATACCCTTTGAGATTGTAGTCTGTTTTCTCACTCATTCCAGATCACCCTCAACTTTTCCGCTTACACGTGTGTCCACTTTCGCACCGCCTGTCAAGATCGGCGCGTATGGATCAATGTCTGTTGTTTCGTTTTCCGATGCGTCAAGTCCTGTGAGGAACTTCTTGAGTCCACGTAATGCAGCGCGCTTTCCGCTATGTAGATTCAGTATCATGCTGGCAGGGATTTTGTTAGGCAGTGCGCGGACGGTGTCCATCGTTGTGTATACCGCCGTATCCTTATGATAATAGATAGCCACACGTCCGTCCTCCGTTTTCGCGTATGATAGGATCGGTTTTGATGTATGGTGCTCCTGCCCAAGATCCGCATCATGGATCCGTTTGATTTCCGTGAATATGCCGGGGTCTGTCTTTATCCGTTCCTGCGGTTCCTCTTTCACTGGCCACAGAATGTTAATCGGTTTTATTGGTCCCGTTTCAATATGTAACGGTTTAGGAGTGTGGACCTCTACCGACTCTGGCTCTTCGAAGTGAGTCTGTTCATCCTGCATGAAGATCATTGACATACCTAGTTCTGTAATGCCCTTTGCGGTGATGAGTTTGTCGAATAGTTTCTGCACATCTTCTTTATTCCATGTGCAGTCGAACTCAATTTTTGTTTTAATCACGATCCGTTCCTCGTTGAATCTGCGATGCTTGTGGAGGAGCATAGTGCCTGTATGTCCTACCTTCGATGCGCGCGAGTTGATCTTCCCTTTGCCGAGATCTCCTTTTATGGTATAAGATATCTGGTTCTTTTTGTGTCATGATTTCCTCTGTTATAAAATTAAACGAACAGAAGAGGATTCGAACCCCTGATCGTCCGGTTAAAAGCCGGATGCTTTACCTGACTAAGCCATCTGTCCAAAAATGAAAGGCTGCTATGTTGCAGCCTTAATATCACATCAATAAGATTTCCCTGCGTTGGTTGTTTGATTCTGCATCGAATTCCAAGAGCTCAGGATGCTGTTCGTCGGTTGCACATCCGCTTGTGTAATTTATACGGTCCATAACTCCAACCATTTTATGTTTTTTGATAATGCCTTTCCTGTCCTTTTGTGCACGTGTCCGCAGTTCCTCCAGCGATTTGATTTTTGCAGATATTGCGTCAATCTCTTTATCCTGAGTGGATGTGAGCTTTTTGCATTCTGCAGTCAGCCGTTTCATTATTGTGCATCGTTCGTCTCTTCGTTCATCTGAATTCATTTTTAGTAATGAATCCCGTGTCTTTTCGCTTATTTTTCTTGTCATGTCTCCTCCAAATCTGTTATGAAATGTAACCGCAGTGCATCTATAGAGAAGTGATCCAATGCGATACCAAGTTTCTGCGAATAATTTCGCGTATCGCTTGCACTGCGGTTAAAGCTAACTACCGGATTCGAACCGGTGATCGAGCCCTTACAGGGGGCTTGCCACACCACTAGGCCAAGTTAGCGAATTGATACCACAGCACATTATGAATATTCTAAACACGTTAGTTTGAATGTTCGATACATGCAATAGGTTCTAGCGGTTCCATTTTGCATATCATTTCGTGTGCTGTAGTAATGTCACACGGTGGGGTTCGAACCCACGACCGCAACTGTCTGTGCGGAGTAATTCTGACTCAGATGTTCAGAATGACCACATACTGCCTCTTGATTGCGTGTGATGTTTGCGTACTGATATCCTGCGCAGCATACCAATACACTACATGTTAGCGGTATTGCAACCAGCACCGAAGTCGCTTCCGCTTCTAAGGTCGCCCGGATCGAACAGGCTGTTCACGCTAACAATGTACCTGATCGGACTCGAACCGATGCATCGCTTGGCCGGACTGAATTTAACCAGCCTCGCCAAACGACTCTGCCAACTGAGTTACAGGTATTGAACACTGGCGCACTTGATGAATGAAGTGAGGTGTCAAGCCTGCGGAATCTAACCGCAGTTCTCTCACCTGATCAAGGTGAGCGATCTAAACTATGATACCAGCGAGACATGATGAAATACGATAGTGCAGGCATTGGCCACATCCACGGCGCACAAATGCCCGCTTCCGTGTCTGCCCCACACCATCCATTTCAATAACACGCTAACATTATATATACATTCCCCTAACATTGTATAAACATTATACAAATTCTGTTAATGTTCTCTGTAGTGGAAGTTCTGCGATCATCTCAGTTGCCGGCTGCATCTCGTGTGGTGATCTGATCGGGAACATCCGCGCCATTGGTGTCTGAAAACTGCCCCACTCATCCATCGTTATTGTATTAGCGTGTACTACTGTTGCGTTGCAGCCTATCAAGGATAGTTGGATGTAGCACATGCACATAGCCGTATAATCAACATCCTGACAGATTACTTTTAATTGCCTCTGGAAGTTGATGCCGTTCTTAAGTAGCATTTCACAATATGCTATAACCATTGCTCCACCGCCAACTGCCGGCTCGTTCATGGTTACTATATTGCCATCTTCAAACAATTCTTTTTTGAAGGTCATCCTTGCCAACAGACTGCATAGTGGGAATGGAGTGAATACCTGACCCTTGAATTTGTTCCCAAGTTCTAACTCCATGAAGACCTCCCCCATGAAATCACAGTAACGCACCTCCAGCGCTTCCGTGACCATCCCCAAGAGCTTTGGGAATAGTTGGACCTCATCCGGCTCATACTTGTCCACTATGCGCATATATGAGGCTTCTCTCTCTTCATCAAAGTTACCGAATTGCGCCAGGGATAATGCAGCCATCTCGACAAAATCAGACCAAGCCTGCCATTTGTAGCGGGTTCGCGATAGGGATTCGATCGTTTTGATGAAATCCTTCTTAATTTCAGGAATGTCTCTCATTGATTTTGTCCTTTCGTTGTTATGAAAATAGAG
>JAUWBW010000031.1 GCA_030609665.1 Methanosarcinaceae archaeon
CCGGAATAAGCATGGTTAGCGGTGCCATATATGTAAGCGGCACGATTGCTGAGCCTATGGGGAATATCGTTGAGGTTGTGTCTGATGAGGAAAGATACAAAAAATATATATCCATAACTGATATTTTGCGGAATGGTCATCAAGGTGTCGAGTTTGTTGATACGCGAAATGAATTTGATGGCAGAATTCTAACACTTGGTGATGAAATACTGCGCGACACCGTGGCTGCCCGTCTTGATGTGGATTCGACGGTTGTTGTAACAGGCAATGTTGACATGAGTACAGGGATCCTGATGCGAAATGGGAAAGTAGTCGTTGAAGGAAACGGCGGCATGAACACAGGTGTCCTGTTAAACGGTGGACGTGTGATCGTCATGGGAAATGTGGGTGAATTTGTAGGCACTGACATGCGAAAAGGTGAAATAATCATTGGCGGCAAGGCAGAGGGGTACTTAGGTGCTAATATGAAAGGCGGCAGCATATACGTAAAAGGTAATGTCAAAGCAGTTCCTCCTGCAAAGGTTGGAGCGGTTGATGATATGGGGTTGCTGCAAAAAGAACTTGGTATCAACAGGATGATCGCAATGATGTTCAAGAGAATTGGTCTTTGATAGAGGATTTCGGCAGAAATACTTGATGGAAATTTTCGATAGAGGATTTAGATAGAGGATTTAGATAGAAATACTCGATGGAAATACTCGATAACAAATACCAAAACTACTTTAACATAAAAAGATAAACTATACTGTGTGGGTAAATTTGTGATCGTTTACTTAATATTATACAAATAATCCATTCTTAACATGTGCATCAGCGAGCAAAACCATGTTGCGACAAAGATTTGTAATTGATACTACTGCACTGACCGATACACAAGTACGTGAATCGATAGGGGCTTCTACATTATGTGATGGAATGCGCGGAGTACTTGAACTGATAGCAGACGCTCGCCTGCAACTTGACATTAGTTGCTACGTACCTTTCCCATCCGTTTACGATGAACTACATGATTTTGCCAAGAACAATGGCTGTGACAGTGATGTACTCGCAAAGATCGATACATGGCTTGTTAAAAAAACACCTGACCGATACAATGTCATGATATCATCGCGAATGTTCCACGAATACGTATCCCACATGCGTGAGCGCATAAACAAGGGAATGAACATAGCAGAAGAAGCAATATTGGAAGCAGCCACAAAGTGCCTTTTCCTGACATCGGAAGCAAAACATAAAAACGATATTGAAGAGGAGATCGAACGTGAGGTTATTGGCAAGATCGTTGGGAAGTTCAGGAACAAATACCGCAATGGCCTTCGCTATGGAATTCTCGACAGTGCGCCCGATATTGATGTTCTGCTGCTTGCAAGGGAACTCGATGCGGCTGTTGTTGCAAGTGATTTTGGGATCCAGAAATGGGCTGAACATATGGGTGTAAGGTATGTGCCTGCAAATACATTTCCAATGATGCTTACTGAGTATCTAAAACACACGTCAACTCTGGAATACAGGGGAGAAGGCGAATTGTTCGATAAATTATAGTTGTAGAACAACGCATCTTTTTTTTGAAATATTGCGCCGTGTGTTAAGTGATACTCTCACCCTCCCCCGAATTTTATCGAGAATTTCCATCGAGAATTTCTATTGAAATCCTTTACCGAAAATCTCAATTAAATGACGTGGCAGCACGCGCGCGAGGGAAATTTGATTCTAAACTGCACCCGCTACAAAAGATAAAAGAGCAAACAGCATCGCAATTTTAAACAGTTTTGACGACTTTGCCGCATTGTTCTTAACAATGATCTCGAACACCGCGACCGCAAAAAGAAGATCTGCAAACACTACTACATACAGGTATGCGGGACTCAACATCGACTGCATATATGGGATCGGACTTGCAAGCACCGCAAGAAAACCTACGGATGCTGCAACGTATGCGGACTTTTTCACACCGATCGTGATCGGGAGAGTATTCGCCCCATCTTTTTTGTCGCCTTCAATGTCCTCGATGTCCTTCACGATCTCGCGCGCAAGGGTTGCGAATGTGGCAAGCAGGAAAAGAACCGATAAAGCCTTCAGACCTTCCATCCCGAACACAGCACCGCCAAACAAAAAGGTTGAACCTGTGAGATAGCCGACACTGATATTTCCAAACAATACCGTTCGCTTCAGTGTTTTTGCGTAGTAGATCAGAAGCAGGGAATTGAATAATGCGATCAAGCCGCATATCACATTGATAAGAAATGCCAGTGCAATACCAACTGCAAAAAGAGCGAGTGAAAAATAAAGTGCCTGAGACAGACCAATTCGTCCTGACGGGATCGGACGCGAGGGTTTGTTCACAGCATCGATATCAACATCAAAATAATCATTGATCGAGTTACCCGCACCTGTTATTAAAAACACGGCGAGGAATATCAAAGGAGTGTCAAGGAACGAGATCGTGACTGCAGGATTCAGCATACTGTATGCGATCAGTACACCGATAACGGCTGCAAATGCACCCATCAGGCAGTTTCCAGACCTTATCAATTGGAAATATGCACGCATGAATCATCATTTACAGCCAAACATATAAATTTCTACTTACTTAGTTTGATATCGAGCATCCGGTCAAGTGCACGCTTTGCTTTTATTCGCACATTTTCCGGCACTGTCACAACATGCTCCATATTCTCAAGTGAATTCAAAACCGCAGCCAGAGTGGTCATTTTCATGTTAGGGCATATCGCATATTCGGATGCGGGATAAAACTTCTTGTCTGGGTTTTCCAACTCCAGTTTATGTAAAAGACCGTTTTCCGTACCAATGATGAATTCCTTGCAGTCGGATTCGCCCACATATTTTGTCATACCTGTTGTACTGAAAACATAATCTGCGATCTCAAGCACATCATCACGACATTCGGGATGTGCCAGAAATTCTGCATTCGGATGCTCCTCTTTCATGAGCAGCACATCGCCTGCAAGTATCTGGTGATGGGTCGGGCAATACCCCTCCCATGGAATGATCGTCTTATCGGTATGTTTTGCAACATAGTTTGCAAGATTCTTGTCAGGGACGAACAGTATCTCATCATCGTCAAGTGAATTTACAACCTCCACAGCATTTGCAGACGTGCAGCATATATCACACTCTGCCTTCACTGCGGCAGATGTGTTGACATAACATACAACAACTGCATTTGGATGTTCTTTCTTTACTTTTTTAAGAGATTCCACGGACACCATCTCAGCCATAGGACAACCGGCATCGATCTCCGGTATTAAGACCGTTTTGTCAGGGCTGAGTATCGCGGCACTCTCTGCCATGAAATCCACACCGCAAAAAACGATCACATCCACATCCTGCTCCACAGCCTGCTGGCTAAGCCCGAGTGAATCCCCAACAAAATCTGCAATATCCTGAACCTCACTTCGCTGGTAATTGTGAGCAAGGATCACAGCATTGCGTTCTTTTTTCAACGTGTTGATCTTATCAATAATAGTTTGCATATCTTGCATATAATCACTGTGCCGATAATTGATCGTACGATCAATTGTTTATAAGTCTGATCGATCGTTCTACTTGACTGTACTAAATTTGCATTACAATAAGCACAATCGCATAAAACGTTTTCTTATAGTATATAATTTATGGAATTATATAGTTCGAGTCAATTCGACCGGAGGGAGAATTTTCTCGTTCCAGCACCTTTAACAATTTCTTAAAAGCGTGTCCGTTCAAGTACCGATCTGAACAGGACTCGCTATTTTCTTAATTGTCGCGATTGCGGACAGTGCTGCAAGGTAACTGGTTTTTGGATTCGTGGGTGATGGAATATTTTCAACCTTTGTGTTGAACTTGCCAAACTCCCCTTCCACTGAGATATCATGCACGTTCGTGGACAATGACGGATCTGCCACAACTCGAACCTTTGTTCTTTCAAATCCAATTCCTGCAATGCTCAATGATGCTGCAACATTTACATTTGCAGGGAATGCCTTGACGGCTTCATTTGCAGTTCCGTCAAAAATGACAGTTCTGCTTGTTATCTTATCAAGGTCAATATTATTCCGGACAATATATGGAGCGCCTGCAAGACCACGCGGTGGTTTTTGTGTGGTCAGCGTAACCGAGTCAACCTTTGCGGACATGGCAGATTTCAATCCATCCAACCCAACGATTGCACCGGATGGAAGATACACCTTACAGCCTTGCTCTTTTGCAAGACCAAATATCGTATCGCGGAGTTTTTCATCGGCAAATGCGCCAATGCTCATGATCATCACATCGCATCCGGCACTTAGCGCAGTCGATGCAACTTCGGGCACTGCCGCCTGTGATGCAGCCTCGACAATTAGGTCAACATGCTGTGCCATCCCTGCAATGTCAAGCACCTGCGGGTCTGCATTCTTCAACTGTGCTTTTACAGCTGCTATGTGTTCATCATTCCTGTCGTAGATTGCATACAGTTCGATACCCATGATACCTTCATCGATCGCCTTGCATATTTCAGCACCGATCGCCCCACATCCGACAACTCCTACCTTAAACATGTTAATTTCACTCTTCTTAGTGTGCGAGTTAATGCGAACGAAGTGAGCATTTTCTCGCACAAGGTATTTATAAAATGTATACTATAAAAATATAGTAATAAATTGATAACGGTTCCATCAGTTTATGCTGATTAGTTAATACTTCAATACCAATTAAAAGCATATAAATCTCTTGAGACACAAAGTAGATGTGGTGAATGGATGCTTATTCGTGAAATTGAACAATTCATTGATGAAGACCTTGGACACAATGACATTTCATGCACAGTCGTGCCGGATGAGACTATAGATGCAACAATCTTCACAAAAGAAGATTGCACGCTTGCAGGACTCGATGTGGCACAAGCATTCTTTGATTATTTCAATATTCATGCACAGACCACTTATTCAAACGGTGATGATGTGCATGCAGGTGACGTGATATTCACCCTCAATGGCAGCACGGTGTCAATTCTTCGTGCAGAGCGACTTGTACTGAACTTTCTGGGGCATCTTATAGGTATAGCAACATTGACCCGCAGTTGTGTCCGCAAAGTTGAGCCGTTGTCACAAGTGCGCATTGCATGTACTCGAAAAACAACACCCGGCATCCGCAAGTTTGAAAAAATGGCTGTTGTGGTAGGCGGCGGCGATGCACATAGGTTCAATCTTTCTGATTCCATTATGTTGAAAGACAACCACGTAAAAATGATGGGAATTGAAGCAGCAATCGAATCCGCCAAAAAAATAGCAAGTTTTACACAAAAGATCGAGGTTGAAGTGGAATCCACAGACGATGCGATCCTTGCTGCAAGTATGGGTGTTGATATCATCATGCTGGACAATATGGAACCGGGTGAAGTGATTAGCACTGTGGAAATGTTGAAGCGCAAAGGACTTCGCGAGTCCGTCATAATCGAAGCATCAGGTGGAATTGATCAGGACAACGTTGCTGAGTATGCTAAAACAGGCGTTGATGTTATCTCCATGGGTTCGCTTATCCACAAAGCCAATTGGATAGATGTAAGTCTTGAGTTTTCGATGCCAGACGATTGAGATGGTAGTCATAAGGTTTATATTCAAACCTGTATATTATAATATACAAAATTATATGAAAAAAATGTAACAATATAGCAACAGGTGCTTATTGAATTGTTGAGGGAAAATGGTCAAGTTAAGCAGAACTTTTTTACTTGTAGTATGTTCAATTGTACTTCTGGCAATGCTGTCAGGAAGCGCAACTGCGAGAGTAGAGATCTACAATAGCACGATTAGAGAGGGCAATGGATACCAAATGAACAATTATGTGATTGATGTTACAGATGTTTTCGTTTCAGCAAATACGGCTTCATTTTATGTATATGAAAAAGATGAAAAAATTAAATCACCACTTTTGAGCATAAATGATTCATTTACATTTGATTTTTATGATGGTGAAGTGGAATTAAAACTCATATCTGTGACAAGTGGTACATTACCACTGGCAAAAGTGTTAATCACAGTGTCTAACTATAACATCGCAGACCTATATGCGAATGAAGTAATAACCGGTGGGCATGAATATGCCACATATTCCGGAACCCCTGTGATAGAATTGACAAAAACAGTTGATGAAAACAGCATTATGGTCGATGATATAATAACGGTAACTGTTACTGCAAAAAACACAGGCGATGACAAAGCTACAAATGTTATATTCTCAGATCCAAAGCAGGAACATTTCATACTCGATAAAAGTATTCTTGAGCAGACCGGTCCAATGTCATTGGATATTGGCGCTTCACAAACGGTATTTGTGTATATGTTAAAGGCGACTGAGGCAGGATCATTTATACTCAAATCAAGTACGGCCTCATTTTCAAACAGCGCAAATCAGGCGTTTCCACAAGCATCGTCAAACACACCTACAATAACAGTAACGGCACCTGATATTCCGGAAGTACCAAAGAAAAACGCTGTGCTTGAACTTTCTACAGACATTGACAGTATAACTGTTGCAAGGAACGATAAGATTACTGCAACCATCAACATTAAAAATACGGGCGATGCGCCTGCAAGTGCTGTGTGGGTCAATATAATCATTCCACAAGGTCTTGAATATGTAGGCGGTGACAGCGCAATCGAGATCATTGGCGGTGTGCCAAAAATATACATGGAATCTTTTGGGAAAAATTATGAAAACGAATTCACCTACACTGTAAAAGCGAGTGAACTTGGAACATACACCCTGACAACAAAATTAGCGTATGAATACGATAACGGGGTAGATGCTGAAGTTCAAAAGGTTAGCACTGAATCTGTAACAGAGAGCATTTATGTGCAGAAAGGAAAATATGACGAGCTGCTCGAGCAACCAATATATGTATATTTATTGCCACTCATGGTCATTGTTATGATTGTTGCTTGGATATACCACAGACACAACCAATATAAGTTCGGATAATCGTTCATGTATCAGAATACAAAAATCAGAATACAAAACTCATTATTATGCATTAGATCCGGAGGAATTATTTGCTTAACATATTAATGGTCGGAAATGGGCAGTGCGGCAATCGTATTATTGATGCTGTCAACAAACAGGCATTTGGTGGAAAGACCAAATTTGCAAAATTCTATTCTAAACAAAAGTTTAAAAGCCGTGTGGAAACCATTGTAGTTAACACTGCGATCAATGACCTTAAGGAATTGAAACATACAAAAGGTAAAGATAGAATTCACATACCTCACCTGCATGGTGTAGGAGCTAACAGGAATGTTGGAAAATCTGTTTTTACAGAAAATAAGGACCTTATAATGCGCCAGATCGAAGACAGGGGAAGTTTCGATGTAGGATTTGTAGTCACATCCGCATCAGGGGGGACGGGTTCATCTTTCACTCCAATGCTGATAAGAGAACTCAAAGAAAGATACGATTTTCCGGTATATGCAATTGTAGTACTTCCATTCAGGGAAGAAGGAACACTGTATCTTCAAAATGCGGCATTTTGCCTGAGGGATATGCGCGATAGCGGTGCTGATGGAATAATCCTTGCAGACAATCAGTTCTTAAAACAACTTGGCGGCGATATAGAATCTGCCTATAATGGGATCAATGACATGATCGCTGAGCGTGTCCTATTCTTACTTGATGCACTCGACAGTGATATGATGATGGTTACTGACCTTGGTGATTTCAAGACCGTCATGGATGGGGGTGCAGGACTTGCAACAATTGGGTTCTACAGGGCTGATAAGGATGTTCCGGTAAAGACAGCGATCCAAAAAGCACTGTCTCCTTCTGGATTATTGTTCTCGACAAATGTCTATGATGAAGCGAGCAGGGCAATGATCATCATAAAAGGTGATAAGAGTTATTTGAGCATTGATGACATCTCAAACGAAGTGGAAAAACTGTCCACTGCTGTTGGTCATGTGTTCAAAGGAATTATTGTGAGAAATGGTGAATACCCGCAGGTTCTTGCAGTACTCACACTTGAGTCGGCATCCGAACTTGAAAAACTGTATTCCATTGCAGTTGATGCAATCCAGTATGAACGGGAAAAGAAAGCCAGAGTTGAGGACAAAAAAGAAGTTGATAAAGCGTTTTCACAACTTAATGGGCTTGAACCTCATTATTAACATTCGTATTCCTATGGTCGATGTTTCGATATGAATGTCGATCAATTATTTCTTTTTTGGCAATTATTAATGCCACATTTTGTTAAAGTATATAATTAGAATTATATAGTGCGAGTTAACGACCGAAGGGAGAATTTTCTCGTTGTATATAATTTATAGAATTATATACTCCGAGTTAATGCGAACGGAGTGAGCATTTTCTCGCACACAGTGATGCAGACCAGATTTTAGCCGAAATTTAACCTAAATTTAGCCTAAATTTAACCTAAATTTAACCCAAAATATTTGAACCCATGAAATGTAATTGTAGATGGGGATTTTAATTGAAGGTTCAAAAACCTACGCTAAAGCGTGAACTTGGATTGTTTGAACTGATACTTAGTGGCATTGGGACGATCTTAGGTGCAGGAATATATGTCTTGCTTGGCAAAGCCGCAGGACTTGCCGGTGATGCCGTCTGGTTATCATTCCTGTTCGCGTCCGTGGTTGCAGCACTTACAGGTATCAGTTATATGGAACTCACATCCATGTACCCAAAAGCCAGTGCAGAGTACATATATGTAAAAAAGGCTTTTGGAAGTCGTTCCGCATTCGTCATCGGACTGCTGGTCATACTCGGGCTGATAATAGCGAATTCAACAGTTGCTCTTGGTTTTGCCGGATATTTCAGTGTGTTGTTCAACACACCAATAATACCTACTGCTATCGTGTTAATCATGATATTTTCACTGGTACTCTTTATCGGCGTAAAACAATCAGTGCAGATAGTTGTGTTTATGACAATAATTGAAGTTGGCGGATTATTGCTAACCATTTTTATTGGTTTGCCCTATATTGGTTCTGTCAATTATTTTGAGATCCGAAATATATCCGGCATTTTTGAAGCATCGACCCTTGTATTTTTTGCATTCCTTGGATTTGAGGATATTGTTAAACTTTCACAGGAAACAAAAGATCCGGAGAAAAATATACCAAAAGCCCTGATTCTTTCCATAATGATCACAGTTGTATTGTATATCCTTGTTGCAATATCAGCCGTAAGTATACTTGGCTACGAGGCATTATCCACCTCATCTGCTCCATTGGCAGATGTCGCATCCGTGGCTCTTGGAAGTGATATGTTTTTGGTAATGTCTATAGTAGCACTTTTCTCCACTGCAAACACCAGCCTGTTGATGATGCTTGGTGGTTCGAGGATCCTTTATGGCATTGCTGAATCAGGTTCGCTACCACATGTGTTCTCACGAATTCATCCAAAAAGACAGACTCCCTGGGCTGCGATCCTGGCAATAACATTATTTTCAATATTATTCCTGTTTATTGGAGACATCACAGTTGTTGCAAACATATCCAATTTCATGATCTTTATCATTTTTTTCGTGGTCAACATTTCCCTGATCCGGCTGCGATATCGTGAACCTGATGTCAAACGACCGTTCAAGTCCCCAATAAACATTGGCAGGTTTGCAGTACTGCCGGCACTTGGTGCCATCTCGACGGTATTCCTTTTTTCACATTTGAGTATTGAAGTAATGATCTATGGCTCCATACTACTGATTGCTGGTGTGATCATATCACTGTTTTCAAATCACAATACGTGAAGTATATTTAAGTATTGGGAATGATTACAATAATTGAGGCCAGAAAAATGGAATATACAAAAGGAACAATTGGAAGAGTGTTTACAGCAAGGGTTGACCACGGGGATGACCTGCTTGATGAACTCGAAAAACTCGCAAAAGCTGAAAAGATCGAATCTGCGATGCTTGTGCTATTGGGCGCTGTCGGGGCAGCAAAACTTGTTACTGGACCAAAAGAGAATTCAATGCCACCTGACCCCATGTGGACAGAATACAATGATGTGCATGAAGTGGTTGGTGTTGGAAATATCTTTTCAGAAAATGGAAATCCAAAGATACATCTTCATACTGCTGCAGGTCGTGGCGAAAATGTGAAGGTTGGATGTATGCGTGGCGAAAGTGAAGCGTTTATGGTGCTTGAAGTGTTTATATTGGAGATTAGCGGGATATCTGCAAGCCGTGTGTTTGACAGTACCAAAGGGTTTGCGCCAATACAATTCAAAAACCGAGAAAATGCTCACTCCGTTCACATTAACTCGGAGTATATAATTCTATAAATTATATACTATAAAAAAAGTAAGCAAGATAGTATACAGGATTTTCAAATAATGGCGGTTATCCCGACCGCAGTTCACGAAGCTGATTGATGCTGTCCATTACTTCTTTGTTCTTTTGCAGAATTTCAGATTCGAATGTTTCTATAATGGCACCTAAGGGAACAGTTAGTTTGTAGTACTTTGTGGGTCTCCCTTTACCATTTGTTTTTTTCGCATTCCGTTCAACGACCCACCCTCTTTCTCGAAGTGGGCGCATGGCTACACTAACTTCTGGTTGCCTTAAACCTGATGACCTTTCAATAGTCTGTGATGTTAGCTCTTCACCGCATAGAAGACAAGCAATGGATATCGATTCTGTCCGTGGGACTTTTAGACTCTGAAGTAGTTCTATAATTTCATACTCCGCATCACCCAATAGTTTGACATTATCTACCATACTGTACAATATTACGTGTGTGTTTATATAATTTACGTAGATATAAAAGTACTTTTCTCACCCATTGTTTAGTATGATCTTTTAAATTTCAACTCAAATCCACACGACAAACGGTAACGATATATACGTTTGCCTCACTATTATATGTTATAATTATTCAGAAGGTGAAACAAGATGGCATACATTGGAAAAGATGACAAGTACAATATCAAAAAGGTACACGCACGGGAGATATTAGATTCCCGTGGAAATCCTACAGTTGAAGTTGATGTGTATACTGATAGTGGATTTGGAAGGGCAAGTGTACCATCCGGTGCATCTACCGGTACAAATGAAGCACTTGAGCTTCGTGACAAGGAAGAGCGATACAATGGCAAGGGCGTACTGGACGCTGTTGATAACGTAAATAAAGCCATTCAAAATGAAATTCTTGGAATGGATGTACGTAGCCAGCGACAGATCGATAATTTGATGATCGAACTGGATGGCACGGATAACAAGGGAAGTCTTGGTGCCAATGCCATTCTAGGTGTTTCAATGGCTATTGCAAAGGCAGCAGCAGATTCACTTAATATGCCACTGTACCGTTATTTCGGAGGTTCTAATGCTTATACATTGCCGGTCCCTACAATGAACGTACTGAACGGCGGACAGCATGCAGGAAATGCTCTCTCGATCCAGGAATTTATGATCCAGCCAAAAGGTGCTGATACATTTGCAAAAGCACTGCAAATGGGCACTGAGACATATCATGCGCTTGGAAAGGTCTTGGAGGCAAAATACGGAGCATCTGCAACCAATGTGGGATATGAGGGCGGTTATGCACCTCCAATTGCCATGACAGCCGATGCACTTGATGCTCTTGTGAGCGCTATTGATGAAGCAGGATATTCAGAAACTGAAGTGACTATCGGTATGGATGCTGCGGCTTCTGAGTTCTTTGATGGTACGCATTATTCGATCGACGGGAAAATGTTAACTCCGGGTGAACTTGTAGATTATTACATTGAACTTGTGGACACCTATCCGATCATATTTATCGAAGACCCATTCCATGAGGAGTCATTTGAGGATTTTGCAGCACTTACCAGTGAACTGTGGGATACGATCATCGTAGGAGATGACCTGTTTGTGACCAATGTCGAGAGACTCAGCCAGGGTATTGAGATGAACGCGGCAAACGCACTGCTTTTGAAAGTGAACCAGATCGGTACAATTTCCGAAGCATTCGATGCAGCGAGTATGGCATCCCGCAATGGCTACAATATTGTAGTGAGCCATCGCTCGGCAGAGACCGAAGATGATACTATTGCCGACATTTCAGTTGCGATCGGTGCTGATCTTATCAAGACAGGCGCACCTGCAAGAAGTGAGCGCACTGCAAAATATAACCAGTTGCTCAGGATTGAAGAGGAACTCGGGGCCGCTGCACAATATATGCAGATTTGATCTTCTCGCTTCTCCTTTTTTATCTTACTTTTTTATTTTACTTTTTTATTTTACTTTTTTGTATTTGTTTAGTTGAAACTAAAACCAATGTAACAACCGCCGCAGGCGGCATTATGACAAGAAGTTATATCACAAATTGCCTTACGGCTACCCCTTTCATTCGGGGTAATCCTACTGTGGGATGCGTCAATGGTAACGTTGGGGTGTTAAGTTCACAGGATAACGCGGGAAAATCCG
>JAUWBW010000022.1 GCA_030609665.1 Methanosarcinaceae archaeon
AGGTTCATCTGCTATTTCCCTACTGGCATAGACCAGATAAAGAATCGCCACATTGTTTATAGGCACAATCAATACGGATTCTTCTTTTCCTGTCAGGACAGGACAATACTGCAAAAAATCGGTATCATCTTTGTATCTAAGCACAAATTGCTGTTTTTTTTGTATTTGATTTAAAACATCCCGGAGATCCATTATTTTGCCTTGTGCCAGCACATCTTCTATATTAATTCCGGCATTTGCCACTGGTTGGAGTTCTTGCTCTCCATTTTTGACCCAGATAATACCCCGATGAGCATTCGTTTTATGCACTATCGTATGAATAACTTCTTGAAGCATTTCCGACAGGTTCAAACTGTTACCAATGGCAAGCGAACACTCATAAGAAATACTGAGGTATTGAAAAGAAGATCTCACTGGTTTTTCCATAATTTATTCTCCCATACCGATAACTATGGACTTATTGTACAGTTCAATATATTTATCCCCGGTTGAAGCAATTTCGCCTAAACTTAACAATCCAAATAGAAAAACATCACTTCCTGCTTTGTTTGCAATGATCCTTAACTCGTCATTATATCTGTCTTCTAATAATAAGGCTCTGGCAAGACAGTCTACAATCAGGGCTTTGCCAGGGGATATCTTCTTTTTACTTTCAAAGGCAATTTTTGCTTCTTCGGCTGCTAAACCTGCGGCTGCTACTAATTTATCAGGGTACGCTTTTGTAACCACCAACACAGAGTTTTCAGGCATTTCACTGGCAAATAAAAGGCTGTTTTCTTCACCAACACTTAAAGGAACACGCAGAATGATCTCAGTATCATATTTCAGTATTCCAAGAGGATACGATTTAGCCACATCAAGGAAAGTGTCTACAGTTAACTTGATACCGGCATCTTGCTCAACGATCCTTTTGTAATATTCAAAGGCCGGTTCCCAGTTAATTGATCTTATAATATTTTTATCCACACTGCTGGCAATAGCAGGCTCGGAAATAGGCTGACAACCATGGTTTATTCCCACTGACATGAAGTCCTGAGCAGCAGCGATGATTGCCCCTCCCGTGAAGATGTCATCACAAGTAAACAAGGATGGCTGGTCAACATTTATAATACTGCCAGCACTGCCACCGATAAATGTCATTTCCGTATAATTTTTTTCGTATAAGGTTTCTATAAGCAATGGAATATTATCTGCATATGCACTGGTTAAGATTAGGAGGGTCTGTGTATCTTTTGAAACAAAATCATTAAGGAAATCACCTTTAAATTTGCCCAGGTCTTTAATTACTTCAATTGAAACCGGAGACTTAAAGGCGCAACCCACCACTCCCTGTTTATACAGCGAGCCGTCATAGATCACTTCAGGGAAAATACCTCCCAATACTTCAATATCCATTGTTTTTAGTATTGGTTGTAGCTGTTTGTAATCAAACGGCGTTTCTTCTCCAACAAGCAAGAGAATGCCTTTTGCATTGTCTTTGCTTAGTTCCTTCAGGAATGGCTGCCATCCTTCAAGTTCTTGCCCATCATAGAACTTTATCTTTTGAAACATGATCTTCCCCCTATTCAACTTTCAATTATTTGCTAGCTATAATCTCTATATTTCTTGTTTTTGCCAAGTTGTTCTAACAACTGGTTCACCTCTTGTTTTAGCTCAATAACACGTTCCTCTCGACCCAGAGTAGTACGATAAAAAGTTTCAAGCTCGTTCATTCTTTTTTTGAGTTTCTCTTCCGCCTTCATGTACTCGGTCATATCGTGCGAACTCACCACTATACCTGATATTGCTCCGTCCGCTTCAACGTAGGGGTAATATGCCACACACTTGCGCACGTACCTTCACAAAAGTGAGTCAATCAAGAGCCTGCGCCGCATTTACGCGCCACTTCAAAACCACACCGTCATCCATTCTCTCGCACGACACAAACTCCAATCCCATAATTTCATTCTCTTCAAAACCCGGACCATCAACAAGTGTCGGCGACGAGGAACCTCCGATTATCAGATTTCCAACAAAACTGTATATCTCATCCACAAGCCCGCAGGATAGCATTCCCCAATTCAAACCTGCACCGCCTTCAATCATCAAACGATCAATACCCACTTCCTTCAATCGCACAACAAGTTCAGGCAGGTCAACCTTATTCTCACCTGCAACGATCACTACAGCCACCTCTTCCAGAACCTTAACCCTCTCACGCGGAGCCGACCGTGAAACTGCAACAACCCGTGTTCCTTCACCTTTCTTGAAAATATCAGCATCTATTGGCGTTCTTGCTTTACTGTCAACCACAACCCGAACAGGATTTTCCTCATGCCCATCAGCCTTGCGTGCCGCCCTGCGTTCCTCTGACTTAACAGTAAGACTAGGATCATCTGCAAGAACCGTACCGATACCTACCATCACAGCATCCGAACTTGCCCGAAGTTCATCCATCCTGTCAAAATCCACACTTCCGGATATCCTGACCTGTTTGCGCTCTTTTGTGGATATCTTACCGTCTGCAGACATTGCTGAATTTATGAATGTAAAAGGTCGTTTCATACTATTCATCTGTTTTACCCATTATCGTATCAGTATAGTGTTTCACAAGGTTCCTTGTATTTAAATACGTCATATGAAAAGCATTGATATCCTTTTTCATAAAGACGGCAATCGTATTGTCATCCTGACCAATGACCGATGGAAAACCCCAGTTTGATCCTGCCACAACGGACTCAATAATCGGATCAGTCCGCAACTGCTCGGATGTTGTGACAATATTTGTTGTAAATGATGTCTTGTAATAATCAGACCATCCAATTCCGTCAAAAACTCTCAAATATGCAACATAGTTGCCGGGATAATCTATAATGGCTGCTGTTTCGAGTCCATCAAAATCCAGGTCATAGAGTTCAATGCCATTCTCCTTATCCTCTTCAATGACAATATTCGATGAAACGATATCCTGACCGTTGTTCTCTGTAACAATTGTAAATAAAGCCATTTCCCCGGCTTTTAAATTCGAAATGTCAAGCCGTTTTATCACAGGTTTCCAATACGGAGTGTAATTGATGACCAGACTGTATGCACCTGATGATGAATCAGTTGATACCGTATTTATGCCATTTTTCAAATATCCGATCTCAATTGCCGTTGTCTCATCGAGAATTCCGGCATAATTGGTCGTGTTGCCATTGATGGTCACAATGGGATTTGAAGCTGGACCAGAAGCGTTGTAACTAGTAAACACTAACGTCTGGTTGACAGGAGGCAGGTTTCCCTCGATCGAAAAAGAAAAATTTGAATCGGTTTCAGGGAAATGCGTCCATGTATAACTAGAATAGGGATATGCCAGGTACAATATCGGCACCATTGTAAAAATTACAATAAGTGCCGCCGTCACAACCAATCCAATACGCAACCTCTCAGCCGCCTTTATCAACCGATTTCAATGATTAAACTCTTTAATAGTTAACGAGTGCTTTCAACAGATCGCGGTCCCGAAGGATTCCAATCAATTTCTGGTTTGCATTCACAACCGGCATCTGGTCGATCTTACTGCGCTTCATCTTGCGTGCACAGTCACTAACACCTGAAATTGATGCAGCAGTGATCAGATCTTTTACCATTACATCATTTGCAAGAACATTTGGAACCTTTATCCTTGAAACACTGTAATAAATGCTCATCGTATCCCTCATGGATTCCCATGTCCATGCATCATCATCCGAACCCGCAGACATATCAGACATCTCCACCGTATCCTCGATGACACTTGCACTGATGATATCGCGGTCTGAAATAATTCCCACAAGTTCCAGACTGGAATCCAAAACCGGAGAAGCCTTGACATGTGCAAGTTCCATAGCCCTTGCCACAACAGGAAGTGGTGTTTCATCCCACACAGGTACAACACCATTGTTGAGGTATTGTCCTATCGGCTCTGTTATGCTCAAGTCCGCCATCGACCCGATTACATCCGCGATCGTCACAAGCCCAACAAGTTTATCACCCTCTACCACAGGCAACCTTCGTATCCTGTTCTCAAGGAATAGCCTTGCTGCATCAGTGATGTTTGCATCGGGTGCAATCGTTTGTGGGTCCCTTGCCATAAGAAGTGCAAGTTGCTCCTCTTCAGGTTTTCGGAGTAAATTTGTACGGGTTATGAGTCCAACAACCTTGTTATCCTTTAATACAGGTACTCCCGAAATGCGTTTATTTTTTAATATCTTAAGAACTTCATCTCTTGAACCTGGAAGGGTTGCGCATGCGACATCCCTGACCATGATCTCTTCAATGATTGTGTTTTTAGGCATGTTTTTTTAACCTCGTAAATTAAAAATCATTCTTCTTTTGGGTTTCCACGTACCACCAGTACAGGTACCTTGGAATTGCGTGTGACCTTCTCTGCAACACTGCCAAGCAAGAACCGATCCAGTCCACCCTTACCAAGCGTTCCCAACACGATAACATCAATCTCATTGTTATGTGCAAACTCAATGATCTCATGACTTGGATGACCTTCAAGCAATGACCCCTCGATATCAATGCCTGATGCTTTTGCATCATCCACTATCTGTTGAATTGCTTCATTACCCTCCTTTTGCAGGAGTTCATACATCATTTCCCATCCTGCATCCATTGGAACAGAAGCGAACGCTGCGGTATCAACCACATACGCAACATTGACTTTCGCACCGCTCAATCTTGCAAGTTCAATGCCATATGTAACTGCTTTTTTGTTTGGTTCTGAACCATCGGTTGCAATCAAAATTCTTTGGTATAATTCACTGCTCATATCTCCATCTCCATCAACCTTATTTAAATTTGAACTTAAATTTGAACTTAAATTTAGATTTGAAACTTATGCATGTATCACAGATAAAATGTCATCTGGTCTTGCCCGCCTTACAATCCCACTTAGCGGATCCTGTATATTTGAAAGATTATTTGAATTTCCATTGAGTATCATCAGATGTGCCTTGTTCCCCTTTTCAATTGAACCAAAACCATCAAGTCCCAATATTTGACCCCCATTAAGCGTACACATCATAAATACCTGTCTATCGTCAAGCCCAAATACCTTTGACAATACTTCCATTTCGGCGAACATATTGGCAGAATTCAACATAACATTGTCGGTCCCAACTCCGACTTTGATCCCTGCTTCAAGCATATCACATATCGGTGCCATTCCAACTCCTGTCGTAAAATTCGAACGCGGGCAGATGACCACAGGCACACCGGCATCAGCAGTCATTGAAATGTCGCTCTTGTTGGCATTCGTCATGTGGATCAACATATCCGGTTTCAGTGACAGTGCTTCTTCAATGTCAGTCCGGTCTTTTTCCCCGGCATGAATAGCGAACAAACGTTTCTGTTCTCTCGTATATTCGAGTATTGCACGAACCATTCCAGAGTCTATGTCATTGACCCCGCTAATACCAAGACCATTCGCATTCCGCAATACCCTGTCAACTTCGCCAAGTACATCTTCAGTTGAAGCATCGGGTTTATCCGGTCTGCCAAATATCAATGATCCGATGTCAAGGTCACCAATTGCTTCTTTCAATGCCAGCACACCGAGCACACCACCTTCCCTGAAATCCGCAAACGCGCACGTACCGGTTGTGATCATATCTAAAATGGTAGACCTCATGCTTTCCACAAGTGCGTGATAGGACGTACTGCGCAATATCCGGTGCTTAAGTCCATCCGGCGGACGGACAAGTGAATCAAGGTCACGTATTAGTCTGGGTCCATCACATTTTCCAAGTGACGGGTCTTTACACACAGAATCCCCTATATGTGTGTGAGAATTTACAAAACACGGTGCGATAATGGTTCCTGTTTTTGACGATTCTTCACCGATCTCTGTTATTACCCCGTCTTTTACACAGATGTAACCATCAACAGGTTCGAATTCTGTGCCAAGAATGATTGTTCCGGATATTATTTGTTCACAGGGTGATGACATCACAAAATAATTGTCATAATAGTTGATATAGATACTGATTATAAGCGGATGGGATTTTAGAACAGTGCCGGATTTTAGTATAGATGGGGTTTTTGCGAAGTGTGATGCGACATATTTATATCCAAACCCCATTATATAAGTGTCCAGCGTGTTGTAAGGTCCTTGCACGAGACGTGGCACGAGCCTTTCTGTGATTGTATAGACAACCTCAACACGGTACATTTGATAATGCGATAAAGCCTGTCACGAGGGAAACTGGTGTGGACAGCGGTGATTACCAATAGGATGATACATCGGAGTTAGTGCGTCAGGTTACAGCATTATCACTATAACTATAATTGCCATATAGCCATAATTTTTAACCTATCAAGAATTACAACAGTGGATACCGTATTCCATTTACGTTATTGATTTATACAACCTGTATTGATTTACAAATATGCCTATAGAAGATGCCGTGAAAGAATCAAAGGACGGAGTTATCATAGACTTTGAAGTGAACCCCGGCTCAAGATCATTGTGCATCCCAAGTGGATATAACGATTGGAGAAAACGCATTGAAGTGAAACTTACCCAAAATGCACAGAAAGGAAAAGCGAATGAACAACTGATCGATAACCTTTCAGACCTGTTTGGGATCAGCAATTCTAATATCAATATAACAAGTGGTGCTAAAAGCGGTAAAAAATCAGTGACCGTGAGAGGTATTGATTACAATGATGTAATATCGATACTCCGATCAAAGTTGAATGATTGATTTTAAAAAATGAAGGAAGGGGAATTACTCTGGTCGATATTTCAGAATACCGCAAACGTCTTGAACTGTTCGAAGCGATAATCGATGAGATGATCGAACGAACACAATCCGGTGCAGTCATTGTAGTGGAGGGGAAGCGGGATATCATAGCACTTAAAAAACTCGGGATAACGGGGCGTATAGTAATTTCCACCCATCAACCGCTACTTGTTTTTGCAGAAAATCTGGCAAAAGATGCAACGCAAATAATCATACTTACTGATTGGGACCGCAGGGGAGATATTCTGGCAGACAGGATCACAACATACCTGCAAAATATTGGAATAACGCCAGACCTTGACATACGCAGGCGTATCAGTTCACTTGTTAAAAGAGAGGTAAAGGACGTTGAAAGTCTCTATACGTATATGGTTAAATTGAAAAAGATCACTGGACAGGAATGATATAAACTGGACAGTCCAGACTAATGCTATTCTTATTTGTGCCTATTAGTGATGATGGAACATCAACATATCGTTAATACGTTCTGGCTACAAGTTATTCCGTATCAGGGATGCGTGCTTTTTCTAAATTATCAAATGTTCGGTCAAAATCTGGATACAGTTCAGAGTTATCCATTAACTCGCCATATGCATCATGTCTTGGACTGACGATCATGATATGTGCAGGCGGATGAATTTTCTTCAACCTGCTTATTGCCGCACCGGCGTGATTTTCCAGTTCAACCAATGCTGCCGATTTGCAAGTATCCCTGAGTGCAACACCCATAACACTGGTCAAGAGATGATCGGCATAATTCGGTTCGATACGTTTTGGCTGGCATGAAAAACGCATGCGTCCATACTGTTCTAAATCGTGTAAAGCGATTTTAACCTTATCCGAGTCGTCTGCCCGGACCACTGCAAATGATTTCATTTTTTCCTCCACCACCGATAATTGATGGCCCCCTTTATATATACACTATAAAGTAATACTTCACACTATATGAATCTTTTTGCTCGGTTTTAGCAAACTCAGTGATTCTTCCCATACAATGACAAACTATTTCCCAAGTTCCTTCGAACGATTTGATGAAGCGATTACAGCATTCATAAATGCTGCACGTATTCCGTGTTCCTCAAGTTCGTGGATGCCACGGATGGTCGTACCTGCCGGAGATGTCACCATATCCTTTAGTTCCCCTGGATGCATATTTGTCTCAACTACCATCTTCGCAGCACCAAGTACTGTTTGTGCAGCAAGTGTCAGTGCGCTGTGGCGATCAAGCCCTTCATAGACCGCACCATCCGCCATTGCCTCGATAACCGGAAAAATGAACGCAGGTCCACTGCCGGAAAGTCCGGTAACAGCGTCCATCAAGTGTTCAGGAACAACAATCGCACTCCCAACCGCCTTGAATATCGCAAGTGCGGATTCGGCATCATCGATAGATGCGCTCGCACCCGGGCTGATTGCAGACGCAGCTTCTGCAACTGTTGCAGCAATATTTGGCATAACCCTGACAATTCTTGTGCCCGGGTTTAACCCGCTCTCAATATCTGCAATCGGCACACCGGCAGCAATTGATATTACCAGTTTGTCTGCTGTGACTGAATCTTTGATCCCTGCAAGTATTGTGCCAAGTATTTGCGGTTTCACTGCAAGGATAACGATATCGGAATTTGAAATAATCTCTTTATTGTCAACAGATACGCTAATGCCAAGTTCACTGTGCAGCCTCTCAAGTCCGGCTTTATACACATCACTTGCATAGATATTACTGCTATCCACAGCTCCTGCATTGATAATACCGCGAATCAATGCCTCACCCATCTTTCCAGCCCCTATAAAGCCTATCTTCTTGTTTGTCAGAGTCATGATCATACCTTATTTAAAAAATTAACAGATGCCTAACCTATAATTTAAAAGATCAAAGTACCTCACATTCACGCAATTGCTCTTCAGAAGGTCTGCCTTCCTTGTCCCAGCCCCGTCGTTCATAATAGACATCAAGCATATGTTCATAAAAGTCCCGATCCATGTGCTCACCTGCATGAGGTCCTGTTTTTATCGGGTCGTTGAATGTTCTCTCTGGCGGATAATCGTCTGCTCTTGTGACACCTAGACGCAAATTGATGGCACGTGTCAGGTCATACAATGTTTTTGACCTCTCAAGCAAGTCATCAAGGGTAAACTCAACACCAGTTGCAGCAGCATAGAAATCCGCATACGTATTCTCATCAAAACCAAGTTCTATCCATGGCAGGCGACATACACCAAGCATGTCGAACAAAGGTCTGACAGTTTGATGATAGATCACAAGATCGATCTTCTCTTCCAATGTCCAGTCTGCACCGACTTCCAATTCCTTTGCGATCGTCCATGCGCGGGTATGGTGTGCCCCGATATCACTTGTTGCATACGCAAGAGCCATAGTAACTCCGACCCTTCCGTCATATGCGGACTGGTCCATTCCCTTTACATGGGAGATAATCGGTGCTAATTGCGGGAACTTCTTAATGACACCATACGGACCCTCGGCAAGTACATCGCCAATCCCGTCCCTGTTCGCGATCTTTTCCAAAAGTAACATTATAGATGAATCATCACCCCAACTGAGCGCAATTCCATCCACATCCTCAAGTGTGAGCAATCCACGCTCATACCCTTCAATAAGCGTAGCAACCATGCTACCTGATGTGATCGTATCGATCCCAAGTTCGTCGCAAAGATAGTTGCCGCGTAAAACTGCAGAAAAATCATTGATGCCAACATTAGAACCAAGCATTGCCGCGCTTTCGTACTCAGGTCCCTCTGTAACGGTTCCGGCATATTTCCCGCTCTTTACAAGGCAGATATTGCCGCAAGCCATCGGACAGGAATAACATGCGCTGTCCCCTATCTTATGCCGGGAAGTCATAACTTCACCATTGATCTTGTCGGCATCCTCGAAATGAGCATCGCTAAAGTTGTGAGTCGGGATTATACCCAATGTGTTTGCATAATCTAGCACAGACATCAGTCCCTCTTCCTGCCAGATTTTCATCATTGGATGGTCATGAAGTGACTTGTACGCCTTATCACTAAGTTCAACAAGCTTGTCCATATCATATACAGGCAGATCTTTTGTACCCCTGACTGCAATAGCCTTTATGTTCTTTGAACCAAAGATCGCACCCATGCCTGTTCTTCCGGCATTTCTGCTCCATTCGGAATTCACACAGGCGAACTTGACAAGATTTTCCCCGGCAATCCCGATCGTTGCGATCTTAATTGCTTCATCACAAAGATCATCCTTGAGTTCGCGTTCGGTTTCGGTGCTTTTCATACCTTTGTACTTTGAAGCATCACGTATTTCCACTACATCATCATCTATCCAGATATATGAGAACTCTTTAGCACGTCCGTGTATAACCAGCGCATCGTATCCGGCTTGACGGATCTCAACACCAAACATACCGCCCATGTTACTGTCCGCATATATGCCTGTCAATGGCGATATTGACACAAATGCGGTCTTACCCGAAGATGGGACATATAGTCCGCTCAAGATACCGGGGGCAATCACAATAATATTTTCAGGATCAAGAGGTTTCACTCCATCTTTTAGATTATCCATAACGATCTTTGCACCAAATCCTCTGCCACCGATGTATTTGAGTGCGAAATCCTCATCGTATTTTTCAACATAGGAGTTGCCTGCCATAAGGTCGATATGCAAGATCTTTCCAAGATATCCTCCCTTTATCCTTACACTGCCCGCAATGCTAATGCTATCACTGCTCACCAGCATCACCTTCCTTCTGCTCCGCCTTCGTTTTATCTTTACGAAGTCCACCGGTCTCGATCTGTGCATATGAAAGTTTCTTTTTCACACCATGCTCGAAGTATTCCATCTCCTTAAGGTGTGCATATTTCAGTGTGTCGATCAAACGATTCGCCTGTCCGAGCGTATGTTCTGGCACATATATTATAGCATTCTTTGGACATGCCTTTACACACTGCGGGTCGCCGCCGCACAGTTCACATTTAATTGGCTCGTCCAGATCGGCATGCACATAGATCGCACCAAAAGGACATGAGACAACACATGCATGACACCCCATACATTCACTGTTGTTGATCTTAACAATTCCGTTCTCAATGTATATTGCATCGGTAGGACAACTTTCCATGCATTTTGGGTCCTTGCATTGTTTACACACGATCGGCATCTTGATGACGGGGTGAGGGTATAGTGAAAGTACCCGTATGCGTGCTTTTTTGGGATTGTTAACCTTATTGTTGTGGATAGCACATACGATCTCGCATGTACGACATCCGGAACAACGTTCAGGCACGATGGTTAGTGCCAATGTCTGGGAGATGGATACTTGCTCCCGATCTTTGTCCTGATCCATATTCATCGCTTCTTTTATGCTGTAATTATTGCAATTTGTAAAATAGTTCACTTTCGTTGGATCTTCACAATATCCCCGAGAGTTGTGCCTTTATTCAAACTTCCGCCGGTCCAGTCAGATTCTCCGGTACGTTCCGTAAGTTTGACATCAAGTGTGCGTTCAAGTTTTTTGATAATTGAATCTTCCGGTGTAATGTCACCGCGCTCGATCTTCTTGAGAAGGGGTGCTTTTTCCTTGAGTTTTTCAGCCAGTTGCTCTTGTGTCCAGCCATGATCTCGGCGTGCATCCCTGATAATGGTTTCGTAATCATCAACAAGTTCGTCACTTATGGTTTCAAATGATCTTCTTGTAGGGCGACGCGTTGGTAAATGGCGTGCAACAGGTGCCACCTTTTTTGATACGGGTGTGCGTTTGTTTGTTACAGTACCATGCTGTGAGCACTTGCCACACACATCCAGTTCACTGCTATCAATGGTAACTTTAAATGGTTTACCATGTATCTCTGCACCGCATATTTCACATTCCATATCGTATCATCTCTTAAAAGATTCTCGCAAAATAAATCCTTCTTTTATCGTATTTACCTGGAGACTTTGGACTTTTTTATAGTATATATTTTATAAATATATAGTGCGAGTTAATCCGAGCATAGCGAGGATTTTCTCGTAGTATATAATTTATTGAATTATATAGTTCGAGTTAATTCGACCGAAGGGAGAATTTTCTCGAAGGAGTCCGACGAAGTCAGACTGATATCTGTTTATATAGAAATCACGTCGAAAGGGCTATATACCGTTTGTGCTTAAATAATATTCGGAGCTTCTATGAGTGAAACAACATATCGTGAAGAAAAGAGTAATAGCTACGACATGACCAACGTGGGTACAGATTATGACCTCGGAGTTGATAGTGACGAAGAATTCTCTAAATATATGCTGGATCGAATGAAACAGCTGGAAGCACGAAACAATTTCTTAAGAGAGCAATGTGACCAGATCAAATCAGAAAAGCGTTTTGTTGAGAATCAGAAACTCAAGTACGAGCGCGAGATCCGCAAGATGCAATCTGAGATAGAGCGACTGAAAACGGCACCCCTTATCATAGGTACAATTCTTGATGTGGTCGGTAATGACAAGGTGTTGATAAGAAGCACCACAGGCCCGCAGTTCATGGTCAATGTGTCCCAGTACATCGAGGATGATGCGCTTGTGGTTGGTGCAAAGGTGGCATTGAACCAGCATACACTGGCTGTCGTGGATATAATTCCGCCTACTGATGAACCGATGGTGGGTGCGATGGAGATCGTGGAATCACCGGAGATGGATTATGACCAGATCGGAGGACTTGATGAACAGATTCAGGAACTTGTGGAATCTGTTGAACTGCCTCTCAAAAAACCGGAGACATTTGAACGCATAGGCATTATACCGCCAAAAGGAGTACTTCTGCATGGTTCACCTGGCACAGGAAAAACACTGCTTGCGAAGGCTGTTGCTAACAGGACGGATGCAACTTTTATCAGGGTAGTAGGTTCGGAACTTGTCCAGAAATACATCGGTGACGGTGCAAAACTCGTGCGCGATATTTTTGAGATGGCAAGGAAAAAGGCTCCAAGTATAATATTCATTGATGAACTGGACGCGATTGCAACCATACGATTGAACGACACAAGCGGAGCAGACCGTGAAGTACAACGTACCCTCATGCAACTATTATCCGAGATGGACGGGTTCGACAGTCGTGGCGATGTACGGATCATTGCAGCGACAAACCGACCTGATGCCCTTGACCCTGCAATACTGCGCCCGGGTAGGTTTGACCGTGTTGTAAAAGTACCGATGCCGGATATTGAAGCAAGAGAACGTATCATCAAGATACATGTAGGGAACATGACAATCTCGGATGACATTGATTTCAACAGGCTGGCAAAACTCACTGAAGGTTCAAGCGGTGCAGACCTAAAAGCCATTGCAACAGAAGCAGGTATGCTCGCTGTGCGTGGGGATAAATGGTCAGTGGAAATGAATGATTTCCTTGATGCGATCGAAAAAGTATCAAAATCCGTGCAACCGTCAACAGGAACACAACCTGAAGCTATGTTCGTATGATTTGGTTTTGGATATGGATATGGATATGGATATGTCGTGCCAACTTTCCAGTGTCAAGTGCCGATACTAAAGAAAAATACACAGCAATTGACATAAACTAAAGAAAACGGAGCATCAGTCTCCGCCGCAGGCGGCATATTCCACCACCACCAAACCCACAAATCCATAACCCACAA
>JAUWBW010000020.1 GCA_030609665.1 Methanosarcinaceae archaeon
CTATGAATTAATCAATAGGCAGCAGTTCAGGCAAATAAAATGATGATAACACGGAGTTACCCACACAAAACAGCGATGAGCCAAGATTTTCTTATTTCGCCGTTAGATTCAAATTGTGTGAGGCGTTTTGCCTACACTGCAGACGGTAAAATCCAACCTTCTAAGAAATCTGATGATGCTGTGAAAATTACAATTGAAAAACTGAAGTTGGATATTGAAAAATTAAACGAATCTCGCAAGAAAGCAATTGAGCCATTTTTGGATGAAGATTTGGATGGATCGGATTTTTTGGATTTTGTGAATGGTTACCTTAAAAAGAACTCGGATAATACATTTAATGTGTTCTGGACAACTATTGATTACTTATTTGTGCAAAAACCACCACCTATATAATCCCAAACCCCCTAATTACAACCCATTAAAAAAAGGACTATCCTCCCATGGGTGAACTAATAGCAAGCGACTCAATGCAGCAATATTTCAACGACCTTGAGTCCAAACTCCGACGCGAGATGGACATTGCAAATGAAGCGCGCTCGCGTGGTCGGGACCCTAAACCTTTTGTTGAAATTCCGCTTGCCAAAGACCTTGCAGACAGGGTCGAGAACCTGATCGGCGTAAAAGGCACAGCAGAACGTATCAGGGTACTCGAAGAGACCATGTCGCGTGAGGAAGCGGCTCTCGCCATCGGGAGGGATGTTGCACAGGGCGTGGTCGGATCATTTAGATCAAAACAGGAATCAATCGAAGCGGCGATCAGGGTAGCCGTTGCAATGCTCACCGAAGGTGTGGTTGCCGCGCCAATTGAAGGAATTGAAAGCGTCAGGATCTCGAACAATGACGACGGAACAGAATATATCAGCATATTCTATGCAGGTCCCATCCGCAGTGCCGGAGGCACAGCGCAGGCGCTATCCGTACTTGTCGGAGACTACGTGCGGCAGGGAGTCGGGATCGACAGGTACAAACCACGCAAGGAAGAGGTTGAACGCTACATCGAAGAGATCGGGGTCTATCGCAGGGTTGCCAATCTCCAGTACATGCCATCCGAAGACGAGATCAGATTGATCGTGGAGAACTGTCCGGTCTGTCTTGACGGCGAACCAACCGAACAGGCAGAAGTGGAAGGACACCGCGACCTTGAAAGAGTTCCGACCAACCGGGTGCGCGGAGGAATGGCGCTTGTACTTGCAGAAGGACTTGCGCTAAAAGCGCCCAAGATCCAGAAACACGTAAAGAAACTCAAAATAGATGGATGGGATTGGCTCGACACATTCCTTGCAGGTGCAAAAAGCGAGGGTGATGAAGACGACAGCACAGGCATAAAACCAAAAGACAAATACCTCCGTGACCTCATCGCAGGACGTCCCGTATTCTCCCACCCCTCGCGCCATGGGGGTTTCCGATTGCGCTACGGCAGGTCGCGTAACACTTCATTCGCAGCAGCAGGAATCAGCCCTGCCGGAATGGTGATAATGGACGACTTTATCGCTGCAGGGACTCAACTGAAAGTCGAACGCCCCGGAAAAGCGGCAGGCATGGCACCTGTGGATTCCATAGAAGGACCGACCGTACGGCTCAGGTCAGGGGACGTGGTCCGCATCGATGATGTGGAAGAAGCAAAAACCCTGCATTCACAGGTTGTACATATAATAGATATAGGTGAGATCCTCATAAACTACGGGGATTTCCTTGAGAACAATCATCCGCTTATCCCATCCCCCTACTGTTTTGAATGGTGGATACAGGAATATGAAAAGGCTGCGAGCGGCGCAAACATCGACGAAGAGGCGTTAAAGGACCTGTCGCAAGAGGTCGCACTCGACATCTCAAAAACACACGGCATCCCACTGCATCCGAAGTTCACATACCTGTGGCACGACATCACGATCGAAGAATACAAACAGCTCGCAGAGTTCGTATCGGAACACGGTTCACTCAATTTTGACAACTCCATGTTGGAACTGCCTTACGACATGGCGGTTGAACAGGAAATAAAGATCATACTCGAAAACATACTTGTACTCCACAAAGTAGTGAACGGGAAAATACAGGTCAATGAACCTCTTCCACTTGTAAGATGTCTGGGTCTTGATTCCAACCTTGCGCGTACATGGGATGAACTTGACGATGACAACACACTTGATGCAATAAATCGCCTGAGCGGTATGACAGTCCGTGCGCGTGCACCAATGCGCATAGGCGCAAGGATGGGGCGACCTGAAAAATCCGATAAGCGAAAAATGTCACCCGCACCGCATGCCCTGTTCCCGATAGGTGAAACAGGGGGCAATTCCAGAAAACTGGACGCCGCCGCAAATTTCACATCCAAAATGAACAGCAAGGTTGGAGAGATACGCGTTGAGATCGGTACACGAATATGCCCCGCATGCAGGAAGGAAACACACGAATCCAGATGCGATTGCGGAGAATTCACGGTTCCCAAACTATTCTGTCAGCGATGCGGCGTTTCAATGAACAAAGATATCTGCCCAAAATGCGGACGTAAGACTACATCAGTTAGGATACAAAAGATCGATTTCAAATCCATTTACGATAAAGCCTTTGAAAAGGTGGGCGAGCGGGACACCGTCATAGATTCGTTCAAAGGTGTCAAAAAACTCATGTCAAGACACAGGACCCCCGAACCTCTTGAAAAGGGAGTTTTGCGGGCAAAGCATGGATTATTCACGTTCAAGGACGGGACTGTTCGTTACGACATGTCAGATATTCCGCTAACCCACATACGCCCTGATGAGATCGGTGTTACGGTACAACAACTCATCGATATTGGATACAGCGAAGATATCCACGGCGAACCGCTCACAAGCGAGACCCAGGTGGCATGCCTCAAGGTTCAGGATCTTGTAATATCCTACGACTGTGCCGAGTATCTGCTCAGGATTACACAATATATAGATGACCTGCTTGTCAGGTATTACAAACTTGAACCATATTACAATGCCGAATCGATCGATGACATTGTTGGCGTGATGGTCATGGGGCTTGCGCCACATACCTCGGCAGGTGTGCTCGGGCGTATTGTAGGTTTTACGGGCGCATCGGTCGGTTATGCGCATCCGTTCTTCCATGCGGCAAAGAGGCGTAACTGTGATGGTGATGAGGATTGTGTAATGCTGCTTATGGATGGACTCATCAATTTCTCGCGCGAATTTTTGCCTGATAAGCGCGGTGGGCAGATGGATGCACCGCTTGTGCTTACAACACGCATCGATCCGAGTGAAGTTGACAAGGAAGCACATAATATAGATGTATGCGCGCGTTATCCTCTTGAGTTCTATGAAGCCACGTTGAAGTACACCAACCCAAAGGAACTTGAAAAGATCATGGATCTTGTGAGCAGACGACTTAACACTCCGGGGCAGTATGACGGTTTTATGTTCACTCACGATACATCGGATATTGCAGCAGGTCCGGTGAACAGTGCTTACAAGACACTTGGCAGTATGGTCGAGAAAATGGATGCGCAACTTGCACTTGGGGAGAAGATACGTGCTGTTGATGTCTGGGACGTTGCGGAGAGGGTGCTGACATCACACTTTTTGCCGGATATGATAGGAAACCTGCGTGCGTTCTCGCGGCAGGGGACACGTTGCGTCAAGTGCGGTGAGAAATTCCGGCGACCTCCATTGATGGGCAATTGTCCAAAATGTGGGGGACGAGTGATCCTTACCGTTCATGAGGGGTCGGTCAAGAAATACCTTGAAGTATCCCAAAGGGTTGCACAAGATTATGACGTGTCCGATTACACAAGACAACGCATCGAACTTGTCGGTTATGATATTAAATCGCTTTTTGAGAACGACAAGTCAAAACAGATGGGATTGTCGGATTTTATGTGATTGGCAGACCGAGCGCATTGATCTGTTGAATGAGTTCGGTAAACTTCTGTATCTCAAGTTCCAGTACTGCCTCTTTTGTCATTCCGATTGACATCTCCCCGTCAACTGTGAGCGTGTCCTCGCCTCTGCGTACAAACCTGTCAACGCCATCACGCGAGAGTACCGCTTTTACTTCGGGGTCGTGAACAAATGCCCGGCCCGGTATGATCACAGTATCCTTTATATTAGATAGGTCAAGTGCTTCTATATCTTCTATAGTAATAAGGCATCCCACATCCTTGTCCACGGGTACTATATTCACGCTGCCGCCGAGTTTTTCGAATATCTCGGTCAGGCGCGGTGCAGCAGTGCTGCTTGTGATGATGGTTGCTTCTTTTATCACTTCCGGCAACTTTGCGAGTGCTTCATCGTCATTTCGAATCGCAAACGGCGAGCCGATCAATGGATCTTCAAGAGGCGTACCCGTGATCCTGAAACTGTGGCGTGCTGCACTGTCGCGCACGATCTGTTGGAACTCTTCAACGGTATGGGATACAACACCATCTATTACAGGAGCGTTTCCGAGTATCAATCCCTCCTCGCGCGTGTTTGCGAAACGCATGAGTATCACACCTGTAGCACCCATTTCTTCAAGATCGGTGAGTGTCTTTTCAAGAACTTCGCCGTCGTTGACGCCGGGTATGAGTACGATCGCGGCATATACTTCGCAGTGAGCGCAAAAGTCCCGAAGGACATCAAGGGATGCTTCAGGCTCAGGATCATGCATATATTTGTCCCGAAGTTTTGGGTCTGTTGCAAATACTGTAAATGATACTTCTGTTACGCCGTTTTCAATGAAGAACTGTGCTTCATCGCTCTTGATGAATCCTTTGCCGCTGGTATATCCCAGATGGATCGGTTTGCCGAATTGAGATGATAGATAGGATACCAATTCTTTAAGTTGTGGATAGCAACTGATATCTCCGCCACCGCTGATAGTAAATTTGTCTACTTCACTTGAACTGAAATGTATGGTCTGGCCAACCTCCTGCATTACATTCTGTACCGGCTTAAAACCGGAATAGGATTCCTTGACGCCCCGTGTGCAGTAATCACATCCTTTTGTGAACGGAAAGCAGTATTTACATCCAAATGCAGGGATATCTTTTACTTTTTTGAAATAACAGTACTTACAAAACCCACGGCAGTCAATCCCGGGGCTTCCTCCAATATCGGCAACAACTTCCATATCAATCGTGTGTACTTGATGTATGTATTACTTAAACTTTTGTGATGGGGAGCAATTGCGCTAACCAAACAAGATGTGAAAAATTAAAAATTAAAACGAAATTGATTGTATAAAAAGTAGATATTTCCAAATACAGAACTTGATACATAGTGATTCTATTTATAGTTTATTGATAATCGTGTGAATTGTGTGAACTGTGTAATCTTATCCACTGTTATATATTTTTAGAGTTCGAATATTGCAAATTGTATATTTTAATTATAATGGATTATCATGAATGACACACAAGCTTTAAATACAATTGCAGATTTGATGAAAATGCGAGGAATTCTGATAGGAGTAAATAATCTGAACAATTGCGTATTGTTGCACTTTCTATTGTAGTAATAATTAGATGAGTAGCAGCACACTTGCTCAATGATTGATTCCTAAATGAAAAATTCCTTAAATAATTAAAATAGGAGGAAGATATACGTGTCTGATAAAATAGACATCTACAGCGACAGAGGAAAACTGTTAAAGAGCGGCGTAGACCTGATGGAAATTGCTCCAACAAGAAACGCAGCAATTGGAAGAATTATCGCAGATACCAAAAGATCCGTTGCAGTTAACCTTGCAGGGATCCAGAAAGCTCTTGCAACAGGCAAGATGGGTGGAAAAGGACGTCAGATTCTTGGACGTGAACTTGACTACGACATCGTTGGAAATGCAAGTGCAATCGAGTCAGCTGTCGCAGGTTTTGCGAAAGTTAACGATGGTGATGACACCAATGTAAAATTACTTTCAGGTGGCAAGCAATTGCTTGTACAGGTACCGGTTTCAAGAGCTGCAGCAGGTGCAGACTATGTTTCAGCGAGTACCGTTGGTGCAGCAGCTGTCACACAGGCAATTCTTGACCACTTCAACACCGACATGTTCGATGCACCGATCGTCAAGGCGGCAGTCTGGGGAAGTTACCCACAGACAATGGACATGATGGGTGCAAACGTAGCATCTATTCTTAGCATCCCACAGAACAATGAGGGTCTTGGTTTCTCCTTGAGGAACATCATGGCTAATCACATTGCGGCAATCACCAAGAAATCTGCGATGAACTCAGCGGCATTATCTGCTATTTATGAGCAGTCAGGCCAGTTCGAGATGGGGAATGCAGTGGGTATGTTCGAGAGACACCAGTTACTTGGACTTGCTGTGCAGGGTTTAAATGCAAACAACCTTGTGTATGACATGGCAAAAGAAAACGGTAAGACCGGTACAGTCGGTACAGTAGTGGCTTCAACCGTTGAGAGAGCACTTGAAGACGGCGTGATATCTGTTGATAAAACAGCACCATCCGGCTACAAGTTCTACAAGGCAAACGATGTACCACTGTGGAACGCATATACAGCAGCAGGTACTCTTGTAGCAACAGTTGTTAACTGTGGTGCGGGAAGAGCTGCACAGAATGTGTCCTCAACATTGCTGTACTACAACGACCTTGTTGAGAAGGAGACAGGTCTTACAGGATGCGACTATGGTAAGGTACAGGGTGTTGCAGTAGGATTCTCATTCTTCAGTCACTCCATCTATGGTGGCGGTGGACCTGGTGTTTTCAACGGTAACCACGTTGTAACCAGACACTCCAGAGGATTCGGACTTCCATGTATATCTGCAGCAGTTTCACTTGATGCAGGTACCCAGATGTTTACAGTAGAATCAACATCCGGTCTTGTTGGAGATGTATTCGGATCGATCAAAGAGTTCAGGGAACCAATCGATTCAGTAGCTGCTACACTCTAAATAAATAGAATAGCTTTAGGAAAAATGTGAAGGTTCAACAAATGAGTAATTCTACTTCAGATACGGACAACCTAATACAGGTTGAGATATTTCCACATCGCCTGCTTTCGTCGCAAACGTCACAGAAACTCTTAACGGAGTTGCAGGGACTGGACGGCATTAGTAGAATGGTGATACATGGCCCCCGATTACCACTGGAAGTTAAATCCGGCCCGGGGACTGGTCATAAAGTAGACCATCCTGACAGACAGGTCATTCAGGTTGCTGATACAGCCCTTGAACTATCGGTTTGTGTTGGAAGGCTATGGCTGGAAGTTGCCAATGTCGATGTTAAGGAAGAAGTCAGGACAGTATGTAAGCGTGTACTGCCATGTATCTTTGATTATAAAGAAGGTCTTTTCTTCCACAAAAAGGCAACCGTAACTGATTACGCCAAATTCGGTTCGGATGTGGATCCGAAAATACTCGGATTAACAGATCCAAAAGTAAAGATCGATGATCAGGTATGTATCCTTAGCCAGACGGAGTGAAATGTATAATGTTTGATCGAGAGACACAGGTAGTTGATTGCAGGCATGGAATGGGACTTGGTAAAGGCGGAGGACTCGCACAGCGGGGAACCCTGTCAGAAGCCGGGCGTCCTGATGTGATTGCAATCGCGATGAGTCCCGGTCGGCGACATATCACAAAACCGGTGTGTGAACTTACATCCGGCATGCGTCATGAAAATATACAGGTCAGTGTACTGGTGCTGAATGCAGGTTCGGGTATCCCGAACGTGGGTATGGTGTCAGGTTCTTTCGGTATAAATCCGGAAGAGGTTGCACAGATTACAAGGCACAAACTGGCTGTTATACATGTCGGGAACATACGCGACCATGTGGTCAAAAAAATCGGAGCGATCCTGAAAGATGCGGATATACCAGCAATCGTAGTTTCTCAAACCCCATTGGATTTTGAGGATTTTGCTGAAGCAGGAATCAGAACCAGATCTGTAAAACCTAAAGATGAATATATTCTAACAAGAGGAAAAGTAATGGAAATTGTAACAGGTATTACAAGAGGGGAAACTTGTCCACGGGATAAGTTGAACGAACTTGTAAAGCATGTGAAAACCACAATGCAATCAATATACAATTAAGGAGTGTAATTAAATGACATATAAACCACAGTATTATCCAGGCGCAACATCCGTTGCGGTTAATAGAAGAAAACATATGTCTGGTGACATTGAGAAACTCAGGGAGATCTCGGATGAGGACCTTACAGCAGTTCTCGGACACCGTTCACCAGGCAGTGACTACCCAAGTACACACCCGCCACTGGCGGAGATGGGCGAGCCGGAATGTTCCATGAGGGAACTTGTAGAACCTATATCAGGTGCAAAAGCCGGTGACCGTGTACGATACGTGCAGTTCGTTGACTCTATGTACAACGCACCGGCAACACCGTACTTTAGAACCTACAACGCAGCAATCAATCACAGAGGCGTTGACCCAGGTACACTATCCGGTCGTCAGGTAACTGAGTGCCGTGAGAGGAACATGGAGGAAGTAGCAAAAGCGCAAATGGAAACCGAGATGAGCTGTCCGGCATTAACCAGCCTTAGAGGCGCAACGGTTCATGGTCACTCACTGCGACTTCAGGAAGACGGCGTAATGTTCGATATGCTCGACAGAAGCAGGCTTGAGAACGGCGTCATCATAATGAACAAGGATCAGGTTGCTATACCAATTGACAGAAAAGTAAACCTTGGTAAACCAATGTCTTCAGAGGAAGCTGCCAAGAGAACCACGATCTTCCGTGTGGACAACGTAGCATTCAAAGATGATCCTGAGGTCATCGAATGGGTCCACAGGGTATGGGAATTGAGAACCAGATACGGATACCAGCCAAAATAAGGTGATACAAATGGCAGATAGAGAAAGAATGTTTCAGAAAGCGATGGAAAACAAATTCACAAAGGAATTTGGTACCAACCAGATGGATGGCGGCGAAATTACAGATATGACCGGCAAATATCTCAGACTTGGTATTGAGCAGAGCCCAAGAAAGATCGAGATGAAGAAAGCCGGTCAGGATCTCGCAAAGAAAAGAGGTCTTGTAGGATATAATCCCGACATGCACTGTGCCGGTATTCCACTCGGTCAGAGAGCACTTACACCGTATACACTCTCCGGTACCGACATGCTTGTAGAGGCAGATGACCTTCACTATGTCAACAATGCTGCAATGCAGCAGATGTGGGATGATATCAGAAGGACTGTTGTCGTAGGTCTTGACCTTGCACACGAAACGCTTGAGAAGAGACTGGGTATGGAAGTCACACCAGAAACGATCAACCACTATTTTGAAGTTATGAACCACGCATTGCCAGGCGGTGCAGTGGTACAGGAGCACATGGTTGAGACTCACCCAGGACTTGTTGACGATTGTTACGTCAAGATGTTCACAGGTGACGACGAACTTGCCGATGAGATCGACGATCAATTCTTGATCGACATCAACAAGCAGTTCCCTGCAGAGCAGGCAGCACAACTTAAGGCAGCTGTTGGAAAGACCTCATGGCAGTCTGCGCACATTCCGACAATTGTCAGCAGAACGACTGACGGTGCACAGACATCCAGGTGGATGGCAATGCAGGTAGGTATGTCTTTCATCGCAGCATACAGGATGTGTGCCGGTGAAGCAGCAGTGGCAGATCTCTCATATGCTGCAAAGCATGCAGGAGTTATCTCCATGGGTGAGATGCTACCTGCAAGACGTGCACGTGGTCCAAATGAGCCAGGTGGAGTTTCCTTCGGTCACATGGCAGATATCATCCAGACAAGCCGTACAGTTCCGGAAGACCCTGCAAAGGTCTCTCTTGAAGTACTCGGTGCTGGCGCTGTGCTCTATGACCAGATCTGGCTTGGTTCCTACATGTCCGGTGGTGTTGGGTTCACTCAATATTCAACCGCTGTGTACACCAACAACATCTTAGATGACAACATCTACTATGATCTGGACTATATCAACGACAAGTACAATGGTGCGGCAAACGTTGGTACTGACAACAAAGTCAAAGCAACCATTGAAGTTGTTAAGGATATCACAACCGAATCGACCATCTACGGATTGGAGAACTACGAGAAATACCCAACTACACTCGAGGACCACTTCGGAGGTTCCCAGAGAGCTGGTGTGGTTGCAGCAGCATCAGGTGTTTCAACAGCAATCGCAACCGGAAACGGAAACGCCGGTCTTTCAGCATGGTACCTTTCAATGTACCTGCACAAGGAATCACACGGACGTCTTGGTTTCTTCGGTTACGACCTGCAGGACCAGTGTGGTGCGACAAATGTGTTCTCGTACCAATCAGACGAGGGTCTGCCAGTTGAATTGCGTGGTCCAAACTATCCGAACTATGCGATGAACGTAGGACATCAGGGTGAATATGCAGGTATCGCATCCGCTGCACACGGCACTCGCGGTGACGCGTACACAGTGAACCCACTCATTAAGGTCGGTTTCGCAGATGATCTCCTGCCATTCGACTTCACCAAACCAAGGGTGGAGTTCGGTAGAGGTGCACTGAGAGAGTTCGTGCCAGCTGGTGAGAGATCACTCATCATTCCAGCAAAATAAATTGAAGTTAAAAGTAGGCATTTGCCTACTTTTTTTTATTTTTTTTTTGGTTTAAAGATTGCTACATGGAATGTTCTTGGTTTGAGGATGTAGCTGCTATTACAATCCTAATTATAATTGCAATTGATTCAATTACAATTGAAGTACAAAATCAACCTAGCCCGGACCAATAAGACTAAGTATATCATATTCATCCCTGTAGCATATGAAACTCACAATTATCTCTCCTGATCTCTATACCTATGGCTCTATGCTGATCGGCGGAGTTTTGAAGGATGCAGGGTTCGATGTGACGCTCACCAGAAATTTGAGTGCAGATACCGATGTGGTGTTATTAAGTCTTTATTCGACACTTCACCTGATGGATGATCGGATCAGGGATTTTGTATCACAAAACAGTAACAGTAAAACAATCTACGTAGGGGGTCCTATCAGCGCATACCCGGATATTGTTCTTGGTGAACTGGATGCGGATGCGGTTGTCATCGGAGAGGGAGAGGAATCAACACTTGAATTATTGAACAGCGGAATTTCTGAAGATATTTCCGGTATCGCATTCAGAAGCGGTGATGAGATCATCCGGACACAGCCCGAGCCTGCGAAACTTGAGCGACCGATGCCGCTGATACCGGATGACATTCGGGATCAGGATATCAGGGGGGCGAATACTTATATCGAAACGCACAGGGGATGTATCGGAGCCTGTGGCTTCTGCCAGGTTCCGAAATTTTTCGGTAACCGGATACGGAGCAGGGATATCGAGGATATTGTTCAGGAGATCAAGGAATTCAAGCGGCACGGCGTTGAACGAATCGCGATTAGCGGAGGTACCAGTTCGCTGTACCAATATGAAAGATCAACGGATGTAAATGCATTCATCGAACTGTTGCAGGCAATTGCAGAGGTGATGGGAAACAAAAATGTCTCGGTTCCGGATCTCCGTGTCGATTATGTAAATGAGGATATCCTGCATGCGATCCGGGATTATACTATGGGCTGGGTATATTACGGGATCGAATCGGGAAGCGATAAGATTCTCAAAGATATGCGAAAAGGGGTGAATTCTGAAGATAATATTCATGCGATCGAACTGGCAAGAGAATGTGGTGTGAAAGTTGCCGGAAGTTTCATTGTGGGTTATCCGACAGAAACAGTGCAGGATTACGAACTAACAAAGAATCTTATCGAAGATGCGTTACTGGATGATATTTTCATCAGTATTGCAGAACCGATCCCTGAAACCAATCTTGCAGATATTGTGTTGAAAACAGATGATCCGGAGAACCCCACATTCATAGAACATACAGGCGAATACAATATATTGAATTTGACAGAAAGCGAAGCACGGTGCTTCGATCTTGAACTTCACAGCGAAATGTGCAAGTCCATGCCAAACATCCTGACGGATCAAATGTATCAGGCATATCTGGAAGATGCACGCCAGCAGGGCAGCGATGTGCGTGCTGTTACACGCCTGTTGCAGAAGTACCGGGGGAATGAGGATTGTATCTCGTAATAAGTGCTGGTTTTATTGAACTTGAACTATGCGATGATCCAATTGTGTCGCGGTAGTGCCCACTGCCGATGAATTTGCTTATGAGATTGACAGGATACAAGTGGCGTTCTCCATCCTGTTCATCCCGTATAATACTTACCCACAATGTTGGGGAGAAACAATATTATGTTCTTGACGATTGGCCTTATTCTTCAATTGCAGAAACATCCGCGCCCAATGAGCGCATTTTGTCAAAGAAATCAGGATAGGATATTGATACGGATTCGGCTGTGTCAATTGTTGTGTTGCCTGCTACCATTCCGGCAATTGTGAGCGCCATCACTATACGATGGTCGTGCCAGCCGTTTACGTTAGCTCCAACGAGATTCCCGCCTGTGACGATCAATTTGTCAGTTTCTTCTTTGACTTTGATTCCCATCTTTGTCAGTTCCACTGCCATAGCACGCAGTCGATCGGTTTCTTTGTACCGGACATGTTCTGCGTTTTCGATCACGGTCACGCCATCTGCCACTGCTGCAAGAACTGCTACTGTTGGGACAAGGTCAGGTGTTGCGCCTGCATCAACTGTTGTTCCGTGAAGTTCGCCGCCTTTTACCGTGACAATTCCTTCTTCAACGTCCCATTCAATGTTCGCACCCATTCGCTTGAGGATATCTATTATTGCAATGTCTCCCTGTTCCGATCGGAACAGGTTTTTGACAATGACATCCGAGCCGGTCATTGCGGCAGCGGCGAGCAGGTACGATGCGGATGAGAAGTCACCCGGCACGGTGTACTCCTTGAGGTCATATTTCTGGTTTGCCGGAATTATGAACTTGGTGTTGTTCGTGTTCTCAACATGAATTTCCCCGCCAGCCTTTTCGATCATATCGAGTGTGACATCGACATAGGGTTTTGATTTAAGTTCTCCTTTTATGGAGAGTGTTGTACTGTTATTCGTGAGAGGACAGGCAATCAAAAGTGCAGATATGAACTGTGAACTTATCGACCCGTCAATCTGGACGATCGCACCCTTAAGACCGCCACGCACAACGATTGGAGCGCAAGCGTTGTTGCGTGTTGAATACGCATGAACACCAAGATCGTTCAGTACATCAAGCAATGGTCCGTTTGGTCTTGATCTTATGGAGCTGTCGCCCGTGAGGACGGTTATTCCATCGGCAAGTGCGGAAACGGCTGTCATGAAACGCAGTGTTGTTCCTGAATTTGCAACGTCTATCACATCATCCGGTACACCGGGTTTTCCATCTACACCATGTATGATAAGATCGTCGTCATGTCTTTCGATGTATGCACCAAACATTTCGCATGCGTGGATGGTTGCCATGGTATCTGCCGATAGCAGGGGTTTGTGAATTACGGATTTATGTGAGAGGGCTGCTACTGTTATTGCCCTGTGTGTGTAACTTTTCGATGGCGGCGCGTACAGTTCACCGAATATTTTTGATCTGTTGACTGCAACTTTCATTTTTTACTGAACCCCTTTTATGATTTCCTCGATCTTGTCCCAGTCGTGGTCATAGATGTGTGCCGAAACGCTGACGGTTGTTATCTTTCCAGCCGGCACACCGACTTTTTCCGCGACATATTCGAGCAGTTTTGACAAACCATAAAGGTTTGCAGGATACGCTCCCGCAAAATCGTGGCTCCTGAAAAGTGTGGTCAAGTGTACTTTCCCTTCACGGATCTTGAAGTCGTCGATTATCATGCACGGGACTTCATCGACAACAGTGTCAGTTGTTGGAACCCATGTAACCGCAGTCGCACGGCGGGTTGTTTTGCTATCCTTTAGTTTTTCGATAACATAAGCGATCTGGTCAACCTTGTCATCCCAGTTGCGAAGACGCTGCCCGTAGGTGTACTCAAAATCCTGCACGTTCTCCCCTGTTACCAACTGTTTGGCATATTCTTCCAGACGCTCTTCATTCCATGAGATGTCTTTTGGAATATTGTCGGAGTACGGGTCTTCGATAACGATCATCAAGTTCAGGAACTCACGTATCTGG
>JAUWBW010000175.1 GCA_030609665.1 Methanosarcinaceae archaeon
TGCAGATGCGGGACTTGATACAAAAGTTACTATGATAATAAGTAATAAGGCACAACAAGATATTGTTTTTGGGGATGAACTCGATCAAATGAAACGTGAGAACAAGAATCTAAAGGTATTTCATACACTGACACGGGCAGATGATGATTGGGAGGGATGTCGGGAGCGTATCTGTGAGAGCCTGATAATACGAGAGATGCCGGACTACAAGGAATATACGTTCTACTTGTGCGGTCCGCCTGTGATGCTTGATTCCATGGTTTCTATACTGGACAGTCTTGGCATCCCGAAGGAGCAGGTTAATCAGGAATCGTTTGTGGGATATTGAATTATTGATTTAGGCACTAATTTGAATATTAATGATAAGGAGAAAGGAGATGGAAATGTATGGTATGTTTGGAAGGAACACAGACTGAAAAGAACTTATTAACTGCATTTGCAGGAGAATCGCAGGCAAGAAACCGCTATACATATTTTGCATCGGAAGCGAAAAAAGCGGGGTATGAAAATATTGCCGGAATATTTCTGGAAACTGCCGATAACGAGAAAGAGCATGCAAAAAGGTTATTCAAGTTCCTTGAAGGCGGAGAAGTGGAGATTACAAGTTCATTCCCTGCCGGTGTTATCGGGGACACGAAGTCAAATCTTGAAGCCGCAGCCGCAGGTGAGAATTATGAGCATACACAGATGTATCCTGAATTTGCCGAGGTGGCAGAAAATGAGGGTTTTTCAGGTGTCGCATCGGTCTTTGAGAATATTGCTGTTGCAGAGCAGGCTCATGAGGCGCGATACCGTGCCCTGATCGGGAATCTCGAAAATGACATGGTGTTTAAGCGAGATACTGTAGTTAAATGGAAATGCCGTAACTGTGGTTATGTTCATGAGGGTACGGAAGCCGTGGAGAAATGTCCGGCATGTGCACATGAAAGGGCATATTTCGAGGTTTGGGCACGGAATTATTGAGTATTTATAGAATTAATTATAATGACAGGAGGCAGGAAGTTGAAACGGATCGCATGGGGAATTACAGGGTCTGGTGACCTGATACATGAAACATACGAGACTATGGTTGATGTGAAGAAAATGACTGATCTTGATTTTATGGTTTTCATGTCAAAGGAAGGTGAAACAGTAATGAAGTGGTATCGGATGTGGGACGATATCCAGCGTGATTTCCCGAACTTCAAGACCGATGCGGGACCAAATTCGCCTTTTATTGCCGGACCGCTTCAAGTCGGGCATTACGATCTTCTGCTGGTAGCACCTGCAACTGCAAATACGGTGGCTAAGATCGTTAACGGAATTGCGGATTCATTGGTCACAAATACTGTGGCACAGACTGCAAAGGGAGATACTCCAATCTATATACTGCCTGTGGATAGGGTCATGGGAACTGTGAAGACCGTGGCACCGAATGGACGGGAGATGAACCTCAAGATGCGAGGGGTGGATATTTCCAATTCGGAAAAACTTGCACAGATGGAGAATATCACGGTGCTGAACAGCCCTGCCGAGATATATGATATTGTTGGGATAAAAAAAAGTTAATAAGGGTCATCAATTTTTAAAAGAGGCTTGTCTGCCTCTTTTTTTCTATCACAGGTTTGACAGTTGTCACTCTTTCTCGTAGTATATAATTTATAGAATTATATAGTTCGAGTTAATGCGAACGGAGTGAGCCTTTTCTCGTAGTATATATTTAGTTCTCCCTAACATTGAGTGGGTAAGTATTAGACGGGATGAACAGGATTTACAGGATGGGGCGAGCCACTTGTACCCTGTCAATCCTGTTCATCCTGTCCATTGATTCAAGTAATGCGATTGCATATCTGGCGATATATCCTGAATAGTGATGTTACCCATACGATATTGAGGATATCCCAAAAAAACGATATTAAAAAATATCAGAGTTGTATTTTCACCCATATATCTTGTATTTAGTATTTTGATAATCTTTTATGACAAATGCTGAACAACAGCGAATCCTGCGCCGCAATCAAAACATTATTAAGCCTAAAAATCCATTTCACCACCCTATGTTTACTATACTAACAGGTTCACAGTTCGGTGACGAAGGTAAAGGTAAGATCGTTGACCTTATGGCAAAGGACTTTGATCTTGTAGTCCGATTCCAGGGCGGCGACAATGCGGGACACACCGTCGTTGTCGGGGATGATGTCTACAAACTTCACCTTATCCCATCCGGCGTTCTTCTTGATTCAAGGGTACTGATAGGTCCCGGGACGGTTCTCAACCCTGAAGTGCTGGCCAATGAGATCGACATGCTCGCAAAAAGCGGCACAACAGTTTTACCTGAAAAAATGGGTATCGATGCAAAAACAACGATCATCATGCCATATCACATGGAACTTGATGCTCTCAGGGAGTCTGAGCGCACTGAAAAGATCGGAACCACCAAACGCGGTATCGGGTTTGCTTACATCGATAAGGTTGCAAGGGATGAGGTCACGATGGCAGACATCGCTGATAAGGAAAAGTTGCTCAACAGGCTATCGGAACTCGCTCCACAAAAGGAAAGTGCGATCAAGGAACTTGGCGGAAACCCTTCAATTGTCATGGACAAAGAACTGGTTGACAAATACATCAAACTCGGCGAAAGACTTGGTCCTTATATTACTGATGTGTCCTATGAGGTCAACAAAGCAATTGAGGATGGGAAGAACGTTTTGGCAGAAGGCGCGCAGGGCGCACACCTTGATGTTATTCACGGTACCCAAAAATTCGTCACATCATCAAGTACAATATCAGGTTCTGCATGTGCCAATCTTGGCGTAGGTCCGACAAAGGTCGATGAGGTTATCGGAATTGTAAAGGCGTATATCACGCGTGTTGGTGAAGGTCCTCTTCCTACAGAACTCAATGATGATGCCGGCAGGCAGATACAGGAAGTTGGTAGGGAATTCGGAACCACTACAGGACGCGCACGCAGATGCGGCTGGTTTGACTTGCCGCTTGTTAAAAAATCGATCTATCTCAATGGATATACGACTATCGCACTTACAAAACTGGATGTGCTGTCAAACCTTGATCCTATCAGGGTATGCACCGGATACGAATTCAATGGCAATGTAATTGATTATCCACCGGAGATGACATACGATCTTGCGAAGTGTACTCCGGTATATGAAGACATGCCAGGATGGGATGACGATCTGACAGATGTCAGTAAGTTTGAGGATCTGCCTATGGCTGCTCAGGATTATGTCAATCGGCTGGAAGAGATGATGGGCGTATCTATCGGGTATGTTTCAGTAGGTCCGGGCAGGGCACAGACATTTAGAAAGCAAAGTTAGTTGATGCAACATTATTGCTACATATACTATTGATGCACTAAATTATGGTTTACTGCCGAAAAGGGTATATACTAACTAATATGTTAATCAAACTTAATTTCGTGTAGAGTCCAAATTACACCGTAATATGTTACTACGTATCACATTAGCAAAATAAATACGGCATAAGCAGACAAATGCCGGATCAAATTTAATTCAAGGAGAATAAAATGACAACAGCATATGATATTCCTGCAGATGACATGATCACAAAAGTTGCAGAGAAACTGAAGGAAAACGAGCACATAAACCCGCCTGAGTGGGCAGCTCATGTAAAGACCGGTGTGCACAAGGAATTGCCACCTGTTGACGCTGACTGGTGGTACACTCGATGTGCTGCTATACTTCGTACAGTATACACAGAAGGTCCGATCGGTGTAGAAAGACTACGATCAGTATATGGCGGAAATAAGAACAGAGGCGTAAACCCATCCAAAAAAGCAAAGGGTAGCGGTTCAATTGCAAGGGAATCCTTACAGCAGCTTGAGTCAGCCGGATTTGTGCGCAAGCTCAAAAGCGGTCGTGTTCTCGCACCTGCAGGTCAGTCTTTTATGGACAACACAGCATATGATGTCAAGAAAGAGCTTGTTGAAAAGATTCCAGGACTTGCAAAATATTAATTCAACTTGATGTAATAACGACTTTAGTCGCATAGCGACCAATGACCTAACCTATACTTGACATCAAAACACATATAGTTCAGATACAGTTCGGATATAGTGCAGATGCAGTTCAGATTATAATTGTGGTGACAATATGGCAGACGATCTTGAAGCGTTACGAAGAAAAAGGCTTGCAGAGCTCCAGCAGCAACAGCAGGCTTCACAGCAGATGGGCGGTGGTGCTGA
>JAUWBW010000069.1 GCA_030609665.1 Methanosarcinaceae archaeon
CGACAGCAGGGTTCCCGGATACAGCACCGAGCACGACAGAGTACTGGGCCTGACCACGAGCAGCAACCACCATATAGCAAGGATTACGACCGGATGCGGACTTTTTTGAAAGCGCCTGCCCACCCGCGCGTGCCCTCTGTAGCTCAAACGACCGGAGTCTGGTTGGAGAGTCTCCGCCGACTGCGCGCGAACCTATGATTCAATTCCATCGCAAGTCCAAATCCGTGTGAATCCGTGTCTGGAAAAATAAGAACCACGCCCCCATCTTCACCAATCCGCAAGCATTTTAAGAGCAAAATGCCGGACGCGCGCCGATTGGAAAACATGCCAATCGCATACGATTATGCAATCAATTTCAGACAGGATTTACAGGATGGACAGGATTTGAATGTTGTTTTGTGGCATCCTGTCAATCCTGTTCATCCCGTCCATTATGTCTGCGCCCCTGCGCTTGCCTGTATAACATCATCCGTACTCCCCTGCATTCGGCTTCGTGGCGGAGGACAAGTGTTGCGCTTCAAGCAGCGGTTAGATAGAACATCAATCTTTGAAACCAGATTGCTGAATGATAGTTTAATGGTGATATTCGTTGCTTTAATCAAATGATTGAATTATTTGGATAGTTTTTCAAGTAAATACTGCTTGTTTCTCACTTTTATACGGTCTTTTGACTCTATCGCAGTTATTATCTGCAGTAATTTGTCGGTATTGTTTATCAGGCGCTTTTCAATTGCGAATGAAATGATGTCTTCCAGATTGAAGATTTCGATATCCATGTTTTTGCATCTTTTCTTCACAAGGCGATCATTTGAGAGCAATATGGAATCTTTTCGCAGAGCTAAGACAATTGCTTCGCTCTCTCCGAAATCCAGGTTTAAGTCATTTTCGATCGTCACAAGTTTCGGGATTTCTTCCGATGTCAATGGTAAGACCGATATTTCCGATTTGTCTATAAGATCCAGCATATAGTCTACAAAATCGTATCCAAGCTTTTTTGCAGCATGTAATTCTTCGCATACCCGTACAGGAATTACAAAATCGCAGCCTTTGAATAATTCCTTGATAAGATCAAATATCTTTGTTTTACAAATGCAACTGAGTATATCGGTGTCGAAGATTACGATCATTTTATCAGCTTATCCAACTGCGCCACGTTATCTTCCAGTTCATTGACCGATTCCGAACCGATTTCGCGGATTATACCCCGGTTTCCAAGCATTTCTTTAAATTGTATAGTATTCATACCGGCAATCTCGGCTGCTTTACCAAGTGATACTTTACCCTCTTTATACAGTTCGATCGCAGCATCGATCTTCATAACAGGTTTATATTCGAATAAGCTTCGGATGGCGTCTTTGATAAAATCGTTCGTGTTCAAGTAGTGCCCGCTTTTTATCAATGCGTCAATTTCGTCATGATACGCTAGGGGAATTGCAATGGCATTCATTTTTTATCACCTTTATCTTATTGATTATTGTACTTTCATTGATAAAAAGATTGCTCATGATCAGATCATCATTTTGAACTCCCCTCCATCCCAAGCACCATCACCTTCACCTCAACCCCGCCGCCGTACCCATTGTACTCGCCGCTCTCCGACCTCGCAACCACCTCGTAACACAAGACCAGACCGGACACTTACATGTCACTCCCATCCACCTGTTAAAACACTCCAAATTCTCGACCCGAATCCTTTACCCACTACGAAAATCCTTATTCATATCTTCACCCAGCTACCCCTCCCACTCGTCTCCACAGACGGCGCGCGGGTGTGGATGATAACTACCATACCACGCGGCAAACTTGCTCTGCGAGTCTATGAGTGCTTGTAGCAGTGGCGGTCCATTACTCACAGTGCATGTGGTGCACGGGAGAGAATAAGAAACGAATGAACAGACGCGCGCGAACACACTAACCACCCCTTCTCGCAAACTCAAATCTGCGTAAATCTGCTGTTTAAAAAAGAAAGAACCCTGCGAGCGAGCATGCAATCAACCCTCGCACAATCACATCTGCGTGACCTGCACGCCTTTCGGGCGTAGCAGGCACTCAACTCCGCAGGAGGTGAGTGTATCCGCGTTCATCTGCGGTTAATTTCGATATGCTGCGGTGGCAAGGATGGATATGTACTGCGCCGCGCGTCTCCCTCCACTCCAACGACCGGAGTCTGGCTGGTGAATCTCCGCCACTTGCATGCGAACCCATGATCCAATTCCCTCACAAATCCGAATCCGTGTCTGGAAAAATAAGAACCACGTCCCCCATCTTCACAAATCCACGAGCATTTTAAGAGCCAAGCGCCGAACGCGCGTCAATTGGAACACGTCGCCTGCGTGCGATCACATGATTCAATCCACTCTCAAATCAGCGCCTGCGATTCATTGCAAAATATTAACCGCAGATGCGCTACGCGTCGGACTGTTTGATTTCATGGATGTTGTTTGGATTTATTGAAGATACCCCAGAGTGTTTATACTGAAGATTCTTGATTCAGCAAGAATAAATACGATTAAAAACCAAATGAGATGTACGGAAAGTAAGTTGGCCAAATCAGGAAATAATAAAAAGTTTCGCCGATTCAATCGAAAGGTATTTTATGGTGTAAACTATTTAGTTTGCCCTACATTCTATGTGATTGTAACACCAATCACGTTAGTTTGACATTATATATCATTAATCAATAATCAATTTATCATACAACCGGTTGTGAATAGTTTTGGCAGAAGGCACATTTAATTTAAGCAATATAAACGTCAGTAAGACACTAAAATCGTACTTGAGGATACTCAAGTTGACCAAGAAACCGTCAAGGCAAGAATTCCTGATGATCGCAAAGGTCGCGGGTGTAGGTATTATCCTTATAGGGTTCGTTGGTTTTATCATCTATGTGTTGCTGACAGAAGTTCCTAAGTGGATGTAATTATCATGAGTGATGAATCTGCAATTTTTGTTGTTAAGACGACTGCAAACCAGGAGCGTTCTGTTGCCAATATGATGGCAATGGTCGCAAAGAAGGAGCATTTCGATATCAGGGCGATCCTTGTTCCGGATGAACTCAAAGGTTACATACTTGTAGAGGCACCGGATTCCGGTATTGTTGACCTTACGATCCAAAATGTTGCACATGCGCGAACTGTGGTCAAAGGCCAGTCCAGTCTTGGGGAAGTATCACATTTCCTTACTCCGAAACCAACAGTGACAGGAATAACAGAAGGTGCGATCATTGAGGTCACATCCGGTCCGTTCAAGGGCGAAAAAGCCCGTGTCAAACGAGTGGATGAAGGACATGAGGAAATTACTGTTGAATTGTTCGATGCAGTTGTACCAATACCTATAACTATTCGTGGAGATACAGTGAGGGTCCTCAAGAAAGATGAAGAACATGCTTGAAGAGCGGTTAATAGAATAACGTTTTCAGATACATATAATTAATTATTAAATACACAAATGGTGATACTAAAATGGCAAGTGTTGTTGAAGCATTAGTAGCAGGCGGAAAAGCAAACCCGGGGCCACCTCTTGGTCCGGCACTCGGACCGCTTGGCGTGAACATTAAAGATGTTATTGATAAGATCAACGAAAAAACAAAGGACTTCAATGGAATGCAGGTTCCTGTGAAGGTTATTGTTGACGATGATAAGAATATAGAGATTGAGATTGGAACACCACCAACTGCTGCACTTATCAAGCAAGAGATCGGAATTGAGAAAGGCTCAGGCGAATCAGGTACGGTTGTTGTCGGAGATCTGACAGTTCCACAGGCTGCAAAGGTTGCACGCATGAAAAAGGATGATATCCTTTCATACGATCTTAAGGCTGCAGTGAAAGAAGTTATCGGCACATGTGTTCCGATGGGCGTTACTGTTGAAGGCGTTGATCCAAGAGAATGCCAAAAATCCATCGATGAAGGAAACTTCGATGAAGTGTTGGCAGCCGAAGAATGGTGATGTCTTTCGATTGCAATATCACAATTAACATAGTTCAATTAACCGATAGGTTTAAAAATAAGTGCTCTCCTATTGAAGAGCCCATGAAGACCAAACGGTCTTTATGACGTCCGTAGTAGGCCGAAGCGGCTGTACCGGATTATCATACATGATTTATGTGTATGCTCTCCGGGTGCAAGGGATTAATTCCTGCATGCAAACAGATGTTTGTACACTACGGGAGGAGTAGAATGACAGAAGAAAATATAGCAAGTGCCGTAAAACAGTTACTTGGCGACTCGCCGGACCGCAAATTCAGAGAAAGTGTGGATATGGCTATCAATTTGAAAAATCTTGATATGAGTCAGCCCAAGTACAGAGTGGATGAAGCAATTGTACTTCCCAAAGGTCTTGGTAAATCCAGGAAGATCGCGGTTTTTGCAAAGGGTGATGTCGGGCTGCAGGCTAAGGATGCCGGCGCTGATTATGTCTTCACTGATGAGGACATAGAAGAGCTTGGATCTAACAAGTCAAAGGCACGAACTCTTGCAAATGAATGTGACTCTTTTATCGCGGAAGTCCAATATATGGCGCTCATTGGTAAATCCTTAGGTGCAATTTTAGGACCAAGGGGTAAGATGCCAATTCCGCTCACACCGGATAAGAATGTGGTGGATATGATAAACACCACCAAGAACTCTATCCGATTACGGTCAAAGGATAAATTAACATTCCACGTTGCAGTTGGCAGTCGTGAAATGAGTGATGATGATCTTATAGAGAATATCGAAACTGTGATGGGCAGACTGGAACGTTCTCTTGATAAGGGCAAACAAAATTTCAAGTCCGTTTATATTACGACTACAATGGGCAAATCTGTGAGGGTGGTATGATGACAGAAGAACATCATACAGAACACATCCCGCAGTGGAAAAAGGACGAAATTGAAGAGATCAAATCTCTCATAAAGTCACATCCATTGTTCGGAATTATTGGCATTGCAGGCATTCCTGCAAAACAGCTTCAGGGTATGAGAAAAGACCTTAAGGGTATAGCTGTTTTAAAGGTATCCAGAAATACTCTAGTTAAGCGTGCACTGGCTGAATCCGATGAAGATGTCCAAAAAATGGCTGATCACATCGATGTGCAGACTGCACTGGTGTTCACTGATCAGAATCCATTCAAACTTTACAAATTGCTTGAGCAGAGTAAGAGCCCGGCCCCAATAAAAGCAGGTGCAATCGCACCAAAAGATATTATTGTGGAAGCAGGCCCAACAAGTTTTCCACCTGGCCCTATATTGGGTGATATGCAAGGTGCAGGTATTCCTGCAGCTATCGATAAAGGTTCTGTTGTCATCAGGGAAACAAAGGTTGTTGCAAAGGAAGGCGAGCCCGTCTCCCAGAAACTTGCAGCGATGTTGACCAGACTTGAGATATATCCTATGGAAGTAGGATTGAATCTTAATGCGGTTTGTGAAGCCGGTTCGATTTTCACACCTGATGTACTGGCAATTGATGAGGATAAATACTTCTCTGACTTTACAGCAGCAATACAGCAGGCATTCAACCTGTCAGTTAATGCAGTATATCCAACACGCGCAACTATCAGCACTTTGATCTCAAAGGCTGTTTCAGAATCACGCAATGTTGGTATCGAAGCGACAGTATTTGAACCTGAACTGATGGAAACTTTGCTTGGTAAAGCAAATTCACAGATGTTATCTGTTGCATCGGTTGCTTCCGGCAACAATGAAGATGCGGTTGACGATGAGCTCAAAGCAGCTCTGGGTGCAGCAGCGACGACAACAGCAGCAGCGGTTACTGAAACCGCAGCAGAAGAACCTGTGGAAGAAAAGACAGAAGAGAAGGAAGATGAAGAGGCAGAAGAGAGCGGAATGGCTGGTCTTGGAGCACTCTTTGGATAATAGAATTAATAAATTAATTAAACAAGGTGATTTGCGATGGAATACATATATGCAGCACTTTTATTACACAACGCTGGAAAAGATATTACAGACGAAGCAGTTACTGCTGTTCTTACAGCAGCAGGTACCGATGTTGACGAAAACCGTGCAAAAGCACTCGTTGCAGCACTCGATGGCGTAGACATCGAAGAGGCAATGGCAACAGCAGCATTTGCAGCACCCGCAGCAGCAGCAGGTGCACCTGCAGCAGCAGAGGCTCCAGAAGCTGAAGCAGCAGCAAAAGAAGAAGAGAAAGAAGAAGCAGAAGAGAGCGGAATGGCCGGTCTCGGTGCACTCTTTGGATAAACACTTCAATTATCGCCTGCATTGGTTGCAGGCACCCTTTTTTTATTTTTTTGATCGTTTGTTGACTGGAGAGCTTTGGCTGTATGTTCCCGGTTTGATGAAAGACGTGCGGAAAGTGCGGTAAAGATTTCTTAGCCAAAGAGGGTCAGGAGAGCATGAAATGAGTATATTGTTCATTTAATCTTTTGAAAATTTCACGAAATGGCACTAAGTCCACTCTGAATAGGCATCAAGTTGGTGAACTTGATTACAGAATCGGCACCATGTTGAAACTATATCGGCATTAAGTAGGGACCAGACTGGGACTAAGTAGGGATCCAGTTACCAACTCACCGAAAAAGAGCGAGGTACGCTGAACACTAAAAGGTTATCTCTAACATCGTGTGGCGAATACTCTGTTCACTTTCCCAACCGACTCCTCGCAGCCGCCACAATGATCGGAAGCGTAATAGTAGCATCCGCATACACCGTTACCGAACGTGCCTCCTCTCCTACCTTACCCCATGAGCGTGCCTCGTCAAGAGTTGCACCGCTCAAACCACCGGTCTCGGGAGTGTCCATTGTCAACTGTATCGCATAATCGAACTCGTTCGGAGTAACAAGCATTGACTGGAAAATATAGTTCTTGGGAACCCCGCCGCCGATAAGCAATGCACCCGCCTTCTTTGCATCGTAGCAGATATCTATGAACTCTTTCATATCCGCAAACGCATCAACATTGAGCGGATTCATCTGCTTGTACAACCATGCCTGAAGACCGATCATGGAATCCTGAATTGCAGGGCAGTATATCGGAACATCCATGTCAGCTGCGGTCTTGAGAATAGAATTCTTGTCGTCAAGCCTGCTGCCTATATGTGTCAAAAGTTCACGGATAGAAATCGTATCGCTGCTCAGTTCTCCATAGATGGATTGCATCTTATCCTCAAAATCAATGAAATGATGTTCCGGTAAAAACACGTCATATATGCGGTTAATCTCCTCATGTTTGAGTTCAACATCATCCGTAATATCCGTGCCTTTGTAATGATGTAAACCCAGTGATTCCACAAGATCATGAACCATGTTCGCACCCGTAGTCACTAAAACATCGATATAGCCATCACGTATAAGGTCAGAGACAATACTCTGCATCCCTGCCGGCACCATCGCACCTGCAAACCCGAAGAATTTTGTCGTGTCGTCCCTCTGCATGTCGCAATAAATGTCAACAGCTTCTGCAAGCCGACCTGCTCCGAACGCACATCCGTCTAATTCGCTGACAAGTGAATCCACGTTCATGCCGGGTGTGATCTTTGCCTGGTTTATCGGTCGTACGAGTTTATTCGCTGTTTCATCGTAGTGCATTTGTGTTTCCCCTTGTTGTTTCGTTATAAATGGTTAACGCGTATCCTTTTTACAGTAAATAAAGTAATCGATTACAGGGTGATGGAACCATTTATGGTTAAAAAAATTGTATTTGCTTAGCCAGTGTATGCGAAAACGGCAAGGTTAATATCCAGTAGCTGCTCATTATCCGCAGGAGAAATACCAGTTGAGCAGCACCACAATTCTTGGAATAGAAGGCACCGCATGGAACCTGAGCGCAGCCATAGTAAATGAAAGCGATGTTGTAGCCGAGGTCACACACACCTACCGCCCGCCAACCGGTGGAATACATCCCCGCGAAGCCGCACAGCACCATGCAAGATATGCCTCACAAGTTATACGCGACCTTCTTGATGAAGCAAAACAACACGGCGTGACCACTGGTGACATTGACGCGATCGCATTTTCTCAGGGTCCCGGACTTGGACCATGTCTTCGCACAGTTGCGACCGCAGCCAGAATGCTTTCATTGTCCCTTAATATCCCTCTTGTCGGAGTAAACCACTGCATAGCACATATCGAGGTCGGAAAATGGAAAACTCCTGCAACAGACCCTGTTGTGCTCTATGTCAGCGGTGCCAACTCGCAGGTACTCGCATACCGGATGGGGAAGTATCGCGTATTTGGGGAAACGCTTGACATCGGGATTGGAAATGCATTTGATAAATTCGCACGCAATGCCGGATTAAGCCATCCCGGTGGTCCCAAGATAGAAGAATACGCCAAAAATGCAGAAGGATACATTCCCCTGCCCTACGTGGTCAAAGGCATGGATTTCTCGTTCTCGGGACTCTCGACCGCAGCAACGGATGCGCTCAAGCGCGCATCAATAGAAGATGTGTGTTACTCATTTCAGGAAACTGCCTTTGCAATGCTGGTAGAAGTGACCGAGCGCGCACTTGCACACACCGGCAAGAATGAAGTACTCCTTGCAGGCGGAGTGGGTGCTAACATGCGCCTGCGGGAAATGCTTGACATCATGTGCGATGACCGCGGTGCATCATTCTACGTGCCTGAGAAGCGATTCATGGGCGATAACGGAGCAATGATCGCATATCTTGGACTCCTTATGCTTGAATC
>JAUWBW010000162.1 GCA_030609665.1 Methanosarcinaceae archaeon
ATATTTTATTATCATAACCAATACTCCGCATTGCAACTCTGTGCCCTCTGTGGTTTTTTTGATATGGTTTTTAGCGTGTGCGTTCCTTCGTGTGGATTTTGAAATGCGCCGGCTGCTTGTGTAAATGGTGGTGCTTTTTGACAGGATGAACGGGATGGACAGGATGCGCTCCGCGTTGGTGCTTTTGGTTAGCCTGCGCGCTGCTTTGTGATAAACTTAAACCTGTGTCGGATTCGAGTTTCAATCATTTTTGGTTTTGGTGAAACACAGGGGCGGATTGGTGGGATATTTGAGGCATCGGCGTGAGCATCATTAAACAACATCACAAAAGTAAAAGCGTAAAACCCCCATTCAACATCAATGTTCGTGTTTTTCCAAATACGATTCGATCACACTTTTAAATTCATAAAAATCATCAAGATGATTGATCAAATTGTAGTGGACGATATCATCAGCCACATGTGCATAACGGTGAACCAAAACATTCCTGAATCCTTTCAGGTCTTTTAGTTTTTCACCACACCTTTGGTATTGTCTTGTTCAAAACCAGTATATCGAAAATACCTTCTTCACTTGTTGGCAAACCTAATTTTTCGGCAGAGACGATCATTGCCGACACATCTACCAATGATTCGATAGCCACTTCGATCGTTTTTTCACATGCCCGCCTGCTGATCAAGTCCTGTAAATATTCGTCCCTTTCCGGCAACATCCCCTGAAGTTCTCCTACATACCCCATCATCTCATCCAGTTTAGAAAAAATACGCATCCGATCTTTTTCTTCCATGCATTACACCCCAAGACCGGAATAATACATATCAAGACGCGGCTTGAAATCATCAAATTCCCTGATCGTTTTCATAAAAATACGGAATATTTCCCTGTAGCCCTTGTAATAAATAACATCACCATCATGCACAATATCATTTTGGATGTAGAGCGGCAGATCCTGAAATGTCTGTATGTCAAATTCATTGCCGACCCTGCCAAGAACCTTCACTCTGAAATCAAATCTTTCCTTTTTGTCACCACTATAGAATACAGCAAGGTCGATATCAGACAGTTCAGTCATCTCCCCCTTTGCTGCAGAACCGTATAAAACTATAAACCGTACCTTATCTCCGCCAATGGTTTTAATTTTCTCCACCACAGCTGATATGCTATGATCAAGTTCGTTCTTTGAAGTCAGCCCTGCCATAAAATTAACCTTTCTGATATTTGTTTTAAAATTACTTTTGTTATGGTATATGTCTTATAAACATATAGTTCGAGTCAATGCGAACGAAGTGAGCATTTTCTAGTTTCTTATAACATTTCTTTCTTTAAATTTGTTTGCTTGCAACATACTTCGATTTAGTTTAGTCGTTCAGTTTTGCACTTGTTTGCTCTTACGTGCATCACGCAGATACGCTCCGCGTTGTTTTTTTTAAATCAAGTGGGTGCACGGGGGCGGTTTGCATACGAATTAATTACTCTCTCGGATTGCAATTCTGCGCACTCTGCGGTGAATTTTTGTTTCATATTCGTTGGAATAACTGGATTTTGGAAAATGCCGGCTGCTTGTGTAAATTGTGGTGCTTTTCGACAGGATGAACGGGATAAACGGGATGCGCTCCGCATTGGCTTCACCGCCTATGAACAGTGCGCTCGGCAGATTATATCACAAGTTTGAAATTGTTAAGAGTACCTTTATTATATTTGATAACAATAATTGATGGTGGTGAGTTAAATGAGTGAATATTTGACCGACGAGGGATTAAAATTTTTAATTCCAAAATATTATAAAAATAAATCAGAATTTTTGGATGAGGCTGTAAAATTGGTATTACGTTCCAATCAGACGATCAGATTGGAAATGGCAATAAGCATTTATTCAAGAAAGAAGGCGTCACTTGCAAAGGCAGCTGAAATCGCAGGTGTTACTACACCGGAATTTAAAGAAATTCTTGCTGAAAAAGGGTACAAGAGAGTTGTGGAAGGGGATTCGATTGAAGAAATTGATCGTACAATCAAAGAGGTCTTTGGATGATTCCGATAGCCGACACTGACATTTTAAGCATGTTCGGCAAGGTTAAATCTATTAACACTTTAAGACTACTTTTCAATGAACTTTATGTTCCCACGGCAGTGTATGAGGAACTTTTAAGGGCAAAAGATGCGGGTTTGTCATTTATCGACTATGTTCTTGATGACATAGAAGTAATTAACCTGAGTGAAGAGGAACACCACGAATATATTTCACTACTGAAAAATGAAAAATATCTCCACAAAGGTGAAGTTCAGGCTATTATCATCTGCAAACACAGGGGTGGAGTACTTCTCACTAATGATAAGAAAGCAAAGAAATTCTGTACCAAAAATGGAAATCCATGTTTTGACATCAAAGGCATTCTTCGGGCATTTCTCTTGAGGGATATTTTAAATGAAATCGAATTACGGCAACTGATTTCTCAAATTGAGGATACTGACAATACCACAATCAAGGGAATTGAAGAAATATTTCTGACGGGACACATAAAGTAGTATGACCTTATTTTTTTACGGAGTCGTTTTTTGTTGTTGCACCTACTGCCTGCCAATGAATTCAACACCCTGCGCGCTGTTTTTTGATTAACTGAAACCTGCGTCGGATTTGAGTTTCAATCATTTTTGGGGAGATCCAAAATCTTACGTATTTATCGTTCACTATTCAAGTAATGGCATATCACACTAAATAAATATACACCATTCTTTTTAAAAGGCGATGGTATTAAAATATCCGATCAAATTTCACCTGCATGAGTGGTCAAATATTCACAATCCCAAAATTTCCCTCAAACTTTCCGTAACAACACCATCTTCAGTATAACCACTAACATTATAATAATCATCAAGCATCTCATCAAGCACAGACTGCGTAATCACATTCCCTTTCGATGCACCATCCGGCACCGCATCATTCAATTCACGCCCAGGCAGTGTATCATCCTTTCTCGAAAAACCTTCCCGATTATTGAAAAGCCGCGTCAACACATTCACACGCCGCCCGATCAGATCAAACTCATTCATATCCATCTCAAAACCCGTAACCGCATTGAACAATGACAAAATATCATCCATGCTCGCACCCTGCGTAATGAACTTGCATACCCCAATAGAATCGAATATGGCATTCTTCTCCTGCCCATCTTTTACAAGTTTACCCTTCCCTTCTGCTGATGTTGCAGGAAGCACCTTCTCAAAACACTCCTTCCCAAACGTCCACGGTCGAATATGACATGCTCCCCTGTCCGATACCGCATAGGCTAACCCCTGCCCAAATGCCGCACGCGGCAGGTATGCCGGAATCTCCAATCCCTTAACATGCATAGCAAACTCCTCTCCTGCACCAATGGCAGCACAAGCATCCCTCACACCGTTGGCGATGAGATCACCCACACCTGTTCCAGTGCCAGCCATTTTCACAGCATCCAAAAACGCATCTTCATTACCAAATCGCAAATCAAGTCCACTCAATTCCTTTTCTGAAACAAGACCACGCATGTTGCATTCCATCAAAAATGCGATCGTACTCCCAACACTAATAGTATCAAGCCCATAAAGGTCGCAATAATAACCAGCCACAGCAACAATTTCAGGATCCATGATCCCGCAATTTGAACCAAGCAACCCAACGGTTTCATATTCAGGTCCTTTATTCACAATTCCGGCATGCACCCCCGTATCGATCACAGCAACATGAGCACACTGGATAGCACAGCCACGGCATGGTTTACGTCTCTTGCCACCATCCCAGAGTTTTTCCTTGAGCGTCTCTCCGCTCAATTTCGAAGCCTCCGGATTATACCCGCTCTGGAAATTATTGGTTGGTAAACCTCCAACACTGTTCACACTCATCAGCAACTTAGGTGTGCCCTCAAGTCTGCTCTGGGCTGCAGACGGGCTTTCCTTTATCTGCTTTGCTATCGCTTTCCTGACGCGGTCATACTCAACCTTATCCGCAGGCACAAATCTTTCACGCCCAACAACCGATATTGCCTTCAAATTCTTCGATCCCATGACAGCACCAAGTCCACCTCTTGCCGCCATACGCTCCTCAGACATGATGCCTGCGAGTTTTGTCTTGCGCTCACCTGCATGCCCGATACACAAGACACGTGCTGTGCGGTCATTTGTGAATTTATCCTTGAGGAAATTTATTGTCGCGAATGTATCCATTCCCCATAATTCCGAGGCATTGTGAATGGTGCATTCCCCATCTTCAATATGAATATGCATAGGCGCGGTGGCTGCGCCTTTTATTAGTATTCCCAAAAAACCCGCAAATTTAAGTTCAGGTCCAAAAAACCCGTTGCAATGTGAATCGTCCCACGTACCTGTTGCAGGACTTTTTGATGCCACCGTAAAATTAACGCAATTTGAAGCCGATGCACCGGTCAGGGGTCCATTCATTACCGCGAGAATATTGCTGGGACTAAGCGGGTCGATGCCCGGTTCAAGTTCATTGTATAGATAATGTGCTGCAAGTCCTTTTCCACCCATGAACTTCATGATGATGTCAGTCGGAATGGTCTCAGTACTTACAGTTTGTTTGGTCAGATCGATCCTGAGCAGTTTTCCTTGATATGTCATATAATCAAAATAGAATTGTTCAGGAACAATTTATAGTATTTGATTAAACGCTACTGCCACCGCGCGAAGCGCGC
>JAUWBW010000129.1 GCA_030609665.1 Methanosarcinaceae archaeon
AATTATAAGTGTCCACTTTGTGGAATTATAATGTATAATCAACGCTATGAATTTTGCAGAGAATGTGGGGAAATTAAAAAGTTGCAAAATCGTAAATTCAATGAAAAAAAGGTATACAAATGTAATGATGGTGACATGGTACGATCTAATGGAGAAGTTCGGATTGACGACTGGCTCAGCGAAAATAAAATCGAACACATCTATGAACAAAAATTACCAATTTCGTATTTGTTATACTGTGATTGGTATTTACCTAAATATAATGTATATATAGAATTCTGGGGTTCCATCCATTCAATAGACGAAGGCGCTAAAAGAAAATACAAAGAAAAAGTGTATAAAAAGAACGGCTTTAAACTCATCAATATTGAAAATGATGATTTACTAAATTTGAATGACAGATTGAATCATGAATTGGGAAAACTGTAACATTCAGTCTATTCTTCATTTCCATTTTGTGTTATCATCAGGTCGCAAAGTGTGGATTTTCAAAGCACCGTTGACAGCGAAACAGGCGCAAGCCTGTTACTAATCCACGTACTATCCCCTCACATTCACACGGCGCACCGCGCCGACCCAAATGCCAACCGCCACCTTCAAACCCCCGTCCTCCGAAACTGCACAACCCCAACCCCCACCATAACCCCCGCCGCCACAGCCAGCCCCACAATCCCCTCCACCGGAATCCCTCCCATAAACAGCTCCCGTATACTATCTATTGTATGACTCAACGGATTCACCATTGCCAGCATTCTCAACCATTCCGGCATCTTATCATACGGCATGAGCGCATTGCTTGCAAAGAACAGCGGCATGCTGATCATGCTGTTCACAGCCGCATAGCCGTCGTGGTCGCTGATATGCAGGGCAAGAGTGGTGGCAATCGCTGAAAACAGTACTCCGAATAGGAATAATGTGAGATATACAAGGACAATGTTGAACGGGCTGTGTATCCTCAACCCCGGCAAAAGCGGAACTTCTGATTCCTGAAATTCAAGATAGCGAAGCTTAAGTGGGTTCAAAAGCAATATATATAATACTTTCACTCCGCTTGGATTAAGAATAAATGTCAGTACATCTATATACATGTGAGTTAAAACGAGAAGTTATAAATTATATGGCATAAAAATATTAGGAAAGAAGGGTGTGTTGAAGTTGGAAATATCGGATGCGATTCTTGCTGCTGTAAAGATGGCAGGCGACAGGGTATTGGGAAGAACTGCTATTCAAAAACTTGTTTACTTTCTAACAATTTGTGATATGGTGGATGCAAGATATCGGCCGCATTATTACGGACCTTACAGCGTGGATGTGGCAAACTCAATTCAAATGTTGTCTTCAATCGATTTTATAATTGAAGATATAGAAACACCGGAAACAACTAAATATTCTGTCCCGGAAAACTGGAAACGGTATCTTTATTCTTTATCAACTGATGGAAAACAGATATTTGAGGATTTTAAGAAACATAATGAATACGAATATGAGAAATTATCAGATATAATTGAAATATGCGGAACTACTACCGACTATAATATGGATATTTTATCATGGGCTGCAAAAGTACATTACATCTTATCCAAAAAAGGTGAGTACATGACCCATCATGCTGTTATACGTACAGCTGATTCTTTTGGCTGGAAACTTTCACCTGCACAGGTTGAAAAAGGTGTAGAACTTTTGATCAATCTTGAGTTGTGTGAGTAACGATCATGTTAGAAATGAAAAAATTTGTGAGAGACCCGATATATGGATTTATTGGGCTCACACAATCTGAAATTAAACTATTAGACACCCCTTTTTTACAAAGATTAAGACGAATAAAACAACTTGGAAACACTCATCTGGTTTATCCCAGTGCATGTCATTCCAGATTTGAGCATTCATTAGGGGTGCTTCATGTTGCCAGTCGAATGGCTCAAAAACTTGGATTATCTGACAATCAAATTCGTATTGTTCGATATGCTGCTCTCCTTCATGATATCGGGCACGGCCCTTTATCACATAATTTTGAAGATTTACTAAAATCAAGTACTGGTCAGAAAGTTTCCCATGAGGATATCACCAGGAAAATAATAGCAGATGATACGGCTATTGGCAAGATTTTGAAACAGGATAAACAGAATGTGTTAGATTTATTTGATGAAGAAAATGAATCAGTAAGTAAAGAAATAATTTCAAGTTATTTTGATGCCGATAAATTGGATTATTTAAGAAGGGATTCGTATCATGCAGGTGTTACTTACGGCGTTTTTGATTTTGAAAGAATTCTGCATACTATTAATGTAACTGAGAATGACAGGTCATACTTAACGATTTTATGGAAAGGAAAGTATGCAGTTGAAAATTACAGGTTAGCCCGCTATTTAATGCATGTTCAAGTTTACCAGCATCATGTGCGGGCTATTTCAGATAGCATGTTCAGACGGGCTGTTCAAATTGCTATCAGGGAGGGAACACTCGATACTGATTTTTTTGATATAGAAGATGAACATTTCCTGGAGAATTACTTATCCATAGATGATATCAGATTTTTTGATCGAATATTATCACGTTCAGGTCCTGAAAAGAATGATTACAAATTGATAAATAATCTTGAAAATCGAAATTTATTAAAAAGAGGATATGAAGTTAATGTAAAGAAATTAGATTTGTCAAAAAAAAGAAAAATAATCACAATGAAACCATCTCAATTTGGTGAAATTGAAGAGAAACTGGCTGGAGAAGTAGGTTGTGATAAAGATTTTGTAATATTGTATAAACAAGAAATTGAGAACACCTTGTACAGGTCATCGTATGCCAGTTTTAAAGCTAACGAGACACCACTGATAGTTGAGGATGAATATGGAATTCCCCATGATTTTGATGAAGAATCATCAATTCATAGTGATCAGGAACCTTTGTTGAAATTTTATATCTTCTGTCCTGATGAAGTTAAAGACAAGATTAGAACAGTAGCTGAAGACATTTTATTTTGATAATTTTTTGTTGCAGTTACCAGTTTCCATTCTCAAACCCCAGTCCTCCGAAACTGCACAACCCCCACCCCCACCATAACCCCGGCCGCCACCGCCAGTCCCACAATCCCCTCCACCGGTATCCCTCACATAAACCGCTCCCGTATACTATCTATCGTATGACTCAACGGATTCACCATAGCCAGCATCCTCAGCCACCCAGGCATTTTATCATACGGCATGAGCGCATTGCTTGCAAAGAACAGCGGCATGCTGATCATGCTGTTCACAGCCGCATAGCCGTCGTGGTCGCTGATATGCAGGGCAAGAGTGGTGGCAATCGCTGAAAACAGTACTCCGAACAGGAATAGTGTGAGATATATCAGGACAATGTTGAGCGGGCTGTGTATCCTCACTCCCAGCAGTGCGGCGATCAGGAGGATCACAGTAGCCTGAAGCAGCCCACGGGTGCTGATGAACAGGATCTTGCCAAGAAGGATACTCTCTCTTGGTGAAGGCATGGCAAGAAACTTGTTCAAAAACCCGAGAACCTTATCAAAGATCATAAGAGCACCACCCTGCAGCGAGGAGAACAGCATCGTCATCACCAGAATGCTCGGTGTCAGGAACTCAAGATAATTGTCAGTGAATCTTATAGGAAGGGTCAGTCCCACCAGGATCAACCATGCAGCCGGCATCACAAGCGATGACACCACATTGATTCGGCTGCGGGTCCATTTCCTCATATCCCGCTCAAAATAATAGAATATCTGCTTCATCATCGCCTCCGCAGCATGGTCCTGAACTTATAGGCATCAAATCCGGTCTGATCCTCACCTGTTTTCACATTCTCAAGGAAAACATCATTCAGCGAGGCACCCTCACCCAGACTCAGTTTCAGGTTCGTCGGCGAATCCACAGCCACAATGGTGCCCTGATCGATGATCGCCACCCTGTCGCAGTACTCATCAGCCTCTTCCATATAATGGGTTGTCATAAAGATCGTCATGCCCCGCTCCCTCAATGCGGAAATATGGTCCCATATCTTCTTCCTCGCAGCCACGTCAAGCCCCAGGGTCGGCTCATCCAAAAACAGCACCTTCGGCTCGTGCACCAATGCCTGTGCAAGTTCCAGCCGCCTGCGCATACCGCCTGAGTACGTCCGCACAAGATCGCCCGCACGCCCGGTGAGCCCCAGCAGTTCAAGCACATCATCCACCCGCGTGTTCCTGTCCGGCACACCGTAGAGTTTGGCATACAGCATCACATTCTCACGTCCGGTAAGTTTAATATCAACAGCCATATCCTGCGGCACATAACTGATGGACTGCCTCACCTTTTTGGCATCTTTGACAACATCATATCCACAGACACGGGCAGAGCCGCTGCTTGGTTTAAGCAGCGTGGTGAGCATCATCACAGTCGTGCTTTTTCCCGCACCGTTCGGACCGAGCAGACCAAATATTTCGTTTGTAATCTCAAGGTCTACATTATCAACAGCACAAAGATTGTTGAAATTCTTGGTCAATCCGTTCATTTCTATCACAGGTATTATCTCGCTAATGTATAGACCTCCTTAGTTCTGGTGAATAATATATATATCACTTGTATATTTCAGTTCTCCAGTCTTCTTTGAAAGCATCCGGCAGATGATCGAGTGGTTTTTGCAGGAATGCATTACATCAACAGCAGTACAACTATGATCAAAGCATCTATAGCAAGTGTCGCTGCACCATTGACCGCAACGATCTTGCCTCCCAGTTTCGGACCGAACAACGACACATGCAGCGGCAGCGAGTGTTTTGCAAACCGTGTCGAAAACGAGATAACATTACCAAGTAACAGCGCGATCAACACTCCATTAACAGATATCATCCCTTCACCAAGAAGGCTGCCAGCCAGCACCATCTCCGAATAAGTGTTCACAAGTCCGGTTGCACTGATCATTGCAACCTCGCTTTCCAGTCCCAGAAGGTTGGTGACCGGATCCAGTACATTGGACAGCGATTCGAATACACCCATCTCAATTCCCACCGATGTCAGGAACAGTGTAATGAACATCACAGGTGCGATCCTTCTCAGCAATTTATATGTGCTTCTAGCACTGCTATTTAAGGCATCCTTTCGATCCGTGGTTGAAGCGTGAGCATGATTGACTGCGTGACTATGAACAGGATTGCCTGCATGTTTATTGGTTGGGTGGTTAGTATGACTGTGAGCAGAACTGTTGGCAGAGTTGTAGGTAAGATTGCGGCCGGAATCATGAACGGGTTTAGGATCAGGATTAGTATCCCCGGCAGAGCCGCCGGCAGGTGACAGGGAACCGGCTGGCAGGGAACCCGTATCGCTTAGCCACAACCTCGCAAGGAAAAATCCGAGAAATGTTTTCAAGAGCGCGACAGAGCATCGAAGACCCACATAGATCACTCCTGTTGTGAATCCCAGGATCGGGATCACCACCGGTATGAAGTATGTGAACATATGTGAGAGGATACCTGGAAAAGATGTCATCAGCGAGACCGCGAGAACCTCTCGATCAGAGATACTTTTGCTGTCAAGGGCCTGTGAGAGCATAGAGTAACCTGTTGTACTGCTAAACGTACATGTTACAACAGCAAGTGCTGATGTTGCGCTGATCTTTGCTCTGGAGGA
>JAUWBW010000006.1 GCA_030609665.1 Methanosarcinaceae archaeon
GAGTAAAATCAGATACAATCTCTGTGTTTCTCTGTGTCCTCTGTGGTTAAATTACAATTGTCTGAAGATTAAAATGTTAAGACATTAGTATTAAACATTAGGTTCTTGACTATAATTTGTAGAATTATATAGTTCAAGTCAATCCGAGCATAGCGAGGATTTTCTTGATTGTCCAACACTATTAGATGACGAGAACGCAATCGGCATTACTCATAAATTCCGTGATCGTTCCAAGTACTCCATACACGCACTGGTTTTATTTGCGGTTTGGATGTTATCTGCATGTTTTTCCAACCGCACACACTCATAACCTATTTATAGAACCACATACAGTTAAATTCAATTCATTTATCATTTCAATCTAACTATTAATCTTATATCAGGAGGCTTAAAATCAATGGCAGGACAATATGGCGGTCAGCCAATCGTTATCGTAGATCCAAGTAAAGAGCGCACAAAAGGCAGGGATGCACTTTCCATGAATATCAGTGCGGCACAAGCAGTCTCAGACATTGTAAAAACAACACTGGGGCCAAAAGGTATGGACAAGATGCTTGTCAATCAAATTGGTGACATCGTTCTTACAAATGATGGTGCGACCATCCTCAAAGAGATGTCCATCGAGCACCCGACTGCGAAAATGGTTGTCGAGGTTGCACGCACACAGGAAAACGTAGCCGGTGACGGTACAACAAGCGCAGTTGTACTCACAGGGGCATTACTTGAAAATGCACGTGAATTGATCGAAACCGGGGTTCATCCTACCATGATCGTAAATGGATACAGGTTAGCTGCCGAAAAGGCTGTATTGCTCGTGAACGACTTTGCGGTATCCGTCACAACAGACGATAAAGATATCCTTAACAAGATCGCAAAAACATCGATCACAGGTAAAGCGATCGAAGCGTATGGAGATCTGCTATCATCAATATGCGTGGATGCAGTACTCGCAATTCGTGGGAACGGTGCAATAAACATTGATGATAACATCCTCATCACACAGGATTCAGGTTCCAAGATCAACGACACCGAACTTGTCGAAGGGGTTGTGCTAAATAAATGGCGTCTTCATCCAAACATGCCAAAAAGGATCGAGAACGCAAATATTGCACTTATCGACACACCCATTGAACTTGGCAAAACATTCAACAAATCAAAAGTACAGATACAGTCTGCAGATGAAATGACTGCATTTGTTGAACAGGAAGAATCTTACTTTAAAACAATGGTCGATGCGATTGTACAGAGTGGTGCCAATGTCGTATTCTGCTCAAAAGGTATTGACGACCACGCAGTACATTACTTGCAAAAGAACAACATCTATGCGACACGCCGCGTGAAAGATAATGAAATGAAGAACATCTCACGTGCCACAGGTGCACGCATCATCCGAAACATACATGAGATCGAGGCAAGTGACCTTGGAAGTGCAGGACTTGTTGAACAGGAAGGCGAATCCGAGATGGGTAAGACATACATCAAGGAATGCACAAATGCAAAGTCAGTAACAATAATTGTGCGCGGTAGCACAGATCATGTGACCGACAACATCGAGCGCAGCATCGATGACGCACTGCATGTAGTGAAGAACGTTATCGAAGACGGAAAAATAGTATCAGGCGGCGGTGCACCTGAGATCGAGGTTGCACTCGGGCTACGTTCTTATGCCGCATCGGTCGGTGGCCGTGAACAGATGGCAATATCCGCATTTGCAGATGCGCTTGAAGCAATACCAAAAGCACTTGCAGAAAATGCCGGACATGATACCATTGACACAATACTCAACCTTCGTGCCAGCCACAGCAACATGAAGAATGCAGGACTGAATGTGTTTACCGGTGAGATCGAGAATATGCTCGAAAATGGTGTTGTGGACCCCCTCAAGGTAAAAACACAGGCAATCAAATCTGCTTCTGAAGCAGCAACTATGGTTCTTCGTGTTGATGATGTCTTAAGGGCACAGAGAAAAGATATGCAGGATGTCAAGCCTGAGCACAACATCCATAATTATGACGGAATGTCTGCACCTTTCCTTGAGAACCGCAGATAAGTGTAAATTTTAAATACAAAATATGGTTTGTAGGGCCAATATCTGATCCTCACAAACCATAGAATCTTTTATAATTCTCAATAGCCTTTTTTGCCTGCAAAGGATATCGCTCTTCAAGATATTCTACAAAATCATCTCTTGAAACGCAGTTTTTGACAACATCAAGTATCTTTGCAGCAAAATGTCTTGACAGTTCACTACCTTTTTGGATCTCAAAGGAAAGACACAGGGCATCCATTGGAAAATGCTTGAGCCGAATGTAAGGTGCAACTGATCCCAAAAGCACACCATCTTTTAGCTCGATGTACGCAGGAACTCCTGTTTTATTGATGCGCCCCTCATCAGTAAGTTTTGCAAAATTATCAGCTGAATATGAGTGTAATTCCACATAGATAGTCGGATGCAGACTGTTAACTGCATCAATTATCCTCCTACCGACAGTGGTGTAATATTGTTCATCCAGTGTAGAAATATACTCCCCATCATTCACTATCGGGATGACTGCCAGTGTGCCGTTTTCCGGCGGGGCTATGGTGTGGAGTAACTGTGATGTATCGCGCCATTCATCACCATGCAACCCTGCGACAAAAAGACGGCTCGGTGAGCCATTACCCTCGCCCTCATATATTTTCAGATCATTGGTTTTGAGTTTATTACTCGTTATGTTCCTGTTCACCATCAGTTCCCACTTTACTCGCTATAATGTATATCTCCTCTTTTTTGGATTCCAACACATCAATTATGGTAAGCCCCATTGATTCGATTTGACCCAATATAGGTTTTCGATTCTCTCGATCCTTGATCTTGATAACCTGAAGTAATCTGCCTCCATCTTTCAAAAGCGGCAGCACTCTTTCAAGCGCTTTAAGGGAATCGGATGGTTCAAGGGTCAGGTCGCTTAAAATAACATCGACTTTCTCTGGCGACAGTTCATTAAGCGGGATCTTGAACACATCTCCAAATATTACTGAAACATTCTTATTTTCAAATGAGACCTTGCCAAGTTCTGAGCGAAAATCTTTGCTGAACTCGATCCCCCTCACAGTTTTTGCGATCCCTGATGCGAATGTAAGAAAACCACCTGCACTTGACCCGAGGTCAAGTACCATGTCGCCTTCCTTTATCACTCCGGTATGTTCCTGAATGCCTTTAAGTTTGAAATAACCGACAGGTCTGTCCATTCCTCCTGCAACATCGATCTCATCATCAGTTGACACATCCTTTGCAGGTTTTCTTACAATATTGCCGTTTACTTTCACGTACCCTTTAAGTATTGCCTGCTTTGCACGACCTCTTGATTTGAAGTGACTTGTTTCTACAAGGTACGCATCAAGTCTCATAATATTGCAATGGCGGAGGACTAACTTTATTTCTTATTGTCCGAGTTCATCCTGAAGTTCATCAATCGTTTTCATAAGATCAATGGCTTCCATCTTGTACTTCTTTGACAATGTCTCATATTCATCGTCACTGATATCCCCATTATCCAAATCTTCTTTCATCTCATTCAATAATGAAAGGAGGGCACCATATCGGTTTTCCAGTTCATCGAGGTCAGGTTCTTCCATAGTGGTTTTTTCTTCTTCTTCTTCAACATCCAACTCGTCTTCATACTCTTCAGAATCACTATCCACTTCCCCTTCGAAAGTGCTTGCACTTTCCACGAAAACTTCATCATCTTCACGTTTCATTTTCTTCTGCACAAATGGGAATACAAGTATTGCAAGAACAATGAGTCCGATAACGATATATGGCAAGATGCCGATGACGTTGCTCGTCGCTTTTGTTTCAATCGTGATTTCTTTGAATTGAGGTGCTGACCATGTATGGACAACTTCGTTCACATTGGTTTCAATTCCATCACCCTGAATCACATTTCCGCCTTCATCCTTGATGATCAATTCGATTTCTTCGGGATAAATTACCTTGATTATCAAACTGGATATTGGATAATTGATGTATGTTGGATATTGCAAGACCTTTTTATATTCAAGCGCCTCATCTTCTGCATCACTTGGAATTGCATATTGAACTGCATATATAGACATACCTATGGAACTGAGTTGTTCTGCATCATTGAAGCGTACAATATTTCCTTCTTTTATGTGTGGTATTTCAGTTGGCATTACACTTTCCATCATTGATTGTCGGGAAACAAGTATATCGACTGCACCATCCGGCACCCATGTCATTAAGTCAGTCGTATAATTTCCTGTTACTCTAAATACTATTGACTCTCGTATGACAATATATTCTGCATTTGAGATGTCGATCTCTATCAACTCCTGAAGAACAACGATGTTGCCAGTGCTATCGCTTGGGGAAATGCTCGGCATTGAAGTTGGTGCTCCCATCCCACCATTTTCTGCATACTCCGGTAATGCAAATGCTGTTTGTGCCATCAATAAGATACAGATCAAAATACCAAGTTTTAGTCTAAATCGCATTTGGAATCTCCTTTTTAGAAACTGAATTATTGTTGTATGTATTTAGTTATAATTGTAATTGTAATTGTAAGTTTTCAAAAAGTATTGCATTTTTAACATTTTACCAATATATCTTTTATCGCTTTTATGTGGTGGATGTTTTCATAAAGGTATTGCTATTTGATATTCTTTTCTCTGATATATTTTCGCTAAAATTTTCTGTCGAAGTCTTCTATCGAAGTCTTCTGTCGAAATAGGGTACGACAACCTTATATACAACTATGTACAAATACTATGTCAGACACGCGTCATATCTTTAGCAGACAAATAGCAGACATAGGTCTGACCACCGTCCGACTTTTGTCAGACGCCTGTCTGGCATCTGTCTGACGGATGAAACAACAAAAAGGACGAACTCAAAAATGGAGCGTATAACGATCAGACTCCCGGAACAGCAACTAAAAATGATCGACTATATGGTTAATCAGGGTGAATTTCCGTCTGTAAGCGAAGCAATCAGGACGGCTGTGCGCGAACTTGTAGATCAAAGAGGTGAAAAACTGATCCGTAGGTCGGAGATGTTAGCAGCTCTCACATGAAAATTATATAATCTATATAGAACGGCAAAACGCAAAAATCCAAGAGAGGGGATGAATGTGCAGTCTATAGTTCAAGAAGCATTAAAACACACAGAGAAAGAGAAAGAGTATCGACAGTCAATCGCAGCAGATGATGGCCTAGAAGGCTTTGGTCTTCCACGGATCACAATAGTAGGCTGTGGTGGTGCTGGTAACAATACAATAAACCGTCTCTACAATATCGGTATAGAAGGTGCGGACACTATTGCTATCAACACAGACAAACAACATCTTGACCACATACGTGCCGACAAAAAGATCCTTGTGGGTAAAACACTCACTCGCGGACTTGGTGCCGGTGGCTATCCTGAAACAGGTAAAAAGGCGGCTGAGCTTGCACGCGGTACACTTGAAGAGGTCTTTAAAGACAGTGACCTTGTATTCGTAACTGCAGGTATGGGCGGAGGTACCGGAACCGGTGTCGCTCCTGTTGTGGCAGAGGTCGCAAAGGAGCAGGGTGCCATCGTAGTCGGTATGGTCTCCAGTCCATTCAGGGTTGAGAGAGCACGTACATTCAAAGCAGAAGAAGGTTTGGAAGAATTACGCCGCGCTGCTGATACTGTAATTGTTCTGGACAACAACAGGTTACTGGATTATGTGCCAAATCTTCCAATAGAGCAGGCATTTTCAGTTATGGACCAGTTGATATCCGAAACCGTGAAAGGAATCACCGAAACCATTACCCAGCCATCACTTATCAACCTCGATTATGCAGATATCAGGTCGATCATGGGATGCGGCGGTGTCGCAGTCATGCTTGTTGGTGATGCAAAGGGTCAGGACAAGAGTACAGATGTTGTCCGCACAGCGCTTAATCATCCACTACTTGATGTGGATTACAGAGGTGCAACAGGCAGTCTTGTACATATCACAGGTGGACCTGACATGAGTCTCAAAGAGGCAGAGGAAGTTGCACAGTCTCTTACGTATGAACTCTCCCCTGATGCAAATGTCATCTGGGGCGCACGCATAAGGGATGATTATGAAGGTAAGATCCGTGTCATGGCAATCATGACCGGTGTCCAGTCCGCACAGGTACTTGGTCCGCAATTCGATGCAAATATCATTGAAAGAGTGGCAGCACCACAGGCACAGGACACATACGGTCGCTTGAACCGTAACACGAACATGACCCGTGGCTCAATTGTTGAACCGCTCGGTGCAGCAAGCAACGGTGGCTCGATCATTGACATCATCCAGTGATTGAGATCAAAGATCATACCACCACGTCAAATCCAGTCCCAGGTTTAACTATCTGGAATCGGATTTGACCTTTTCTTTTGTTTTTCAATTATTATGAACCGGGTATTTTTTAGATATATATTTTTATAATAGATTCAATCTAAAGCCATGAATATTCTAGTTGCTACCGGACATCTTGCAGAACAAACAGTTCGGCTTGCTGTACGATCAAAAGCAGATGTTTTGGTCATAGACACTGACGTTGCCGCTTTCATCACTCCCCGCAAATTGTTAACTGCGATCCAAACACAACAGGTATCCGGCTATTTGTCTGATAGTTACGATATCATCTTTGTTCCGGGACTTGTATCAGGGAACTTTTCCAATATCGCAGAAGAACTTGGCTGTGAAATATATCTTGGTCCAAAGCATGCCTATGATCTTGAATATGTAGTATCTTTTGTAGGCAAGGTGGAATTTTCAACAACTATTCCTGCATGTGAATTGCTTACTAATGTAAGGCGTGACATGGCACTCGATACGGTGCAAAAGATAGAAACCAATGCCAATGCGCTCATGCAGATCGGCCAGATGAAACTGGGCGGCGGCGCGCGCATGAAAGTGATGGCAGAAGTTGTGGATGCCACAGGTCTTGATACACAGGCATTGTCTGACAGGATAATCTCGTTCATAAAAAAAGGCGCAGACATCATCGACCTTGGTGCATCACTAAATGCTACACCGGATGATGTTGAACGCGCAATAAAGACCGCGCACAAAGTCTCATCCGTGCCGATTAGCATTGATACACTTGACCCCAAACTTCTAAGCAGGGCACTTGACACTGGCGTGGATATTGTTTTGAGTCTGAACAGCAGTAATATTGACAAAATCGGGCGCAGGGTTGCAGACTCGGGCGCAGCGGCGGTTGTAATCCCCGATACCGGTGCGGGTGTCGAAAGTTTGATTGAAAACATCAAGGCAGCGCAGGAAACAGGTATCACGCGAATTATTGCAGACCCTGTCCTTGATCCTATCGGGCATGGGATTGCTGGATCGATTGTACGTTATCGTGAGTTCAACCAGAAGTTCCCCGATATTCCTTTATTTTTCGGGGTTGGCAATGTTACAGAACTCATTGATGTAGATTCGACAGGTGTTAATGCCGCATTTTGCGGAATTGCGGGTGATGTGGGTGCAAGTATTCTCTTTACTCCGGAGTTCAGTAATAAGACACAGGGCTCAATACATGAATTAAAGACCGCATCGGAGATGATGGTTCTTGCAAATGAGAGGGACAGTTCACCAAAAGACCTTGGGATCGATCTTCTGGTTATGAAGGAAAAACGGCGGCGTGAGGATTCAATAATCCCTGCCGATGCAATAGATGCAAAAGGAGCAGGCTCATGGCGCGTGGACCCTGCCGGATGTGTTAAGATCGAGATATCGCCAGATCTGAGCAGCGGTGCAGGCGGTAAGATATTGGCAAGACACAAGGATGCATGTATTGTCGGAGAAACTGCAAGTGAGGTATTGGATACACTCATTGATATGGGACTTGTGTCCACATTGGGACATGCAGGGTATCTGGGGCGCGAACTGAAAAAAGCAGAGTTGGCATTGCAATTTAACAGAAGTTATGCACAGGATGATGATTTTTAGGTAGGTATGTATTCATGGAACTTGAACACGAAGATAAGGCAGCGATCATTGAGATCGTGGCAGCACGTTATTTTTCAAGCCAGAAATGGAATTGGATCAGTTTGAAGAACGACGCTGGCAAGATACGCAAGGCATTTGAGGAGTTGGGTGAACAGTATGATGAATACCCTTACATGAGTCGGGATTGGTATGTTGAGAACTCGGCGACAAAAAGCATGCACATGTGTGAGAAATGGGATGAATTAAAAGAGCTCATGGAATTTCTGGATACGTATGCGCAGTACTTTGATTTTATGGTCAGGAACAGTGATCAGAAGTCATTTTGTATTGTAAGTGAGGGCAAGGAACTTACGGATGAACAGAAAAATGCTATCCGCAATGCCAGAGGATTGCGATGTAATACTTTTGTATTTACTGCGTCGGTACCGGATGATATCGGCTTCGAATTGTCACAGGTTGGAGGTGGTATGTGACAGTACAAAAATATGTTCAATCGATACATTCATATTGAGTGTATTCTATTTCAACCTGCTTCATAAAGGAGCAATTAAGGTACATTATAATTATAAACTGCATTCATACAGTTAATATGAATTATTATAAAGTGAGTATTATAATACCAAACATTCTAAAACACATTTAAAAATTGATAGGAGTTTTAATATGGAGAATTTTGAGAACTTGGTCTATCTTGCTCCCCTCGCGGGTCTGATAAGTCTGGTATTCTCTGCAATTTTCGCACGCAGTGTCCTGAAAGAGGATACAGGCAATGAAGAGATGCAGTATATATCAGCCGCGATCCAGGAAGGCGCAATGGCATATTTGAATCGTCAGTATAAAACAATCGCAGTGGTTGCAGTCATTCTTGCAGCGCTGATCTTTGCATTGCTGGATGACGGCACAAAGGTCGCAATCGGATTCCTTGTAGGTGCAGTGAGTTCAGCAATTGCAGGATACGTTGGAATGAATGTATCAGTTCGTGCAAATGTAAGGACAACACAGGCTGCTACAAAAGGATTGCAAAAAGCAATGTCCGTAGCTTTTAGAGGCGGTGCGGTCACAGGTCTTGCGGTCGTTGGTCTTGCTCTTTTGGGCACAAGCGGTTTTTACATTCTTTTCGGTGATGTAGACCTTGTTATCGGATTTGGTTTCGGTGCAAGTCTTATCAGTCTGTTCGCACGAGTTGGCGGCGGAATATTCACGAAGGCAGCCGATGTCGGTGCAGATCTTGTTGGTAAGATCGAAGCAGGAATACCTGAAGATGATCCTCGAAATGCAGGTGTCATTGCCGATAACGTTGGTGACAATGTAGGAGATTGTGCCGGAATGGGTGCAGACTTGTTTGAAACCTATGTAGTAACACTCCTAGCATCAATGTTGCTTGGTTCAATGTTACTCAATGCATATCCAAATGCGGTCCTGTACCCAATGATACTTGGTGCAGTTGCAATATTCACATCCATCATATCGATCTTCTTCGTGAAGGTCGGTGATGACGGAAAGATCATGAAAGCTCTGTACAAAGGTGTAGCAGTATCAGCGATCCTTTGCGTTATTGCATTCTATTTCATCACAGACATGTTAATGGGCGACATCAGGCTCTATTATGCATCACTTGTTGGTGTAGGAATAATGGTCCTCATGGTCGTATTTACGGAATACTACACATCCACGAGTTTCCGTCCTGTCAAGGAGATCGCAAAAGCATCTGAAACCGGTGCAGGAACGAACGTAATTTCCGGACTTGCAATTGGATTTGAAAGTACGGCACTTCCAACTATGGTTATTATCGTCGGTATATTGGCATCATACTTCATTGTTGGCGGTGCAACAGACCCTGCATTGGGCATATACGGTATTGCAATCGCAGCAGCGGCAATGCTTTCAACAACAGGTATGATCGTAGCACTTGACTCATACGGCCCTATCACCGACAATGCAGGCGGTATTGCCGAGATGGCACATCTTCCTGAAAGTGTACGAAAGATCACTGATCAATTGGATGCAGTCGGTAACACAACAAAGGCTGTCACAAAAGGATATGCGATAGGTTCAGCAGCACTCGGTGCACTGGCACTTTTCGCAGATTACAGGCACAAGGTCAATCTTGAGTCAGGTTCATTGGGTCTTGACAACCCTGTGGTCCTTGTGGGCCTGTTCCTTGGTGGTCTGCTTCCGTTCCTGTTCAGTGCAGTCACAATGCGCGCGGTCGGTATTGCAGCGTTTGAAGTTGTTACTGAAGTACGTCGCCAGTTCAGGGAAATTCCCGGGATCATGGAAGGCACTACAAGACCGGAGTATGGTAAGTGTGTTGACATTGTGACAAAGTCAGCTATCAATTCAATGGTCATTCCGGGATTCCTTGCGATCGGAACACCGCTCATAGTTGGTTTGGTACTCGGTCCACAGGCACTTGGTGGCCTTTTGATCGGTATCATTGTTGTAGGTCTCTTACTTGCGCTTACAATGGACAATGGTGGCGGTGCATGGGACAATGCAAAGAAACTCATCGAAGACGGCGCACACGGGGGCAAGGGTTCCGATGCCCACAAAGCAGCAATTGTCGGAGATACGGTTGGTGACCCATTCAAGGACACATCAGGTCCTGCACTCAATGCCCTGATAAAAGTAGTGAACATGATTGCGATCCTGTTCTCGTCGCTCTTTATCGGTGCAGGTATATTCTAGATAAATTTAAGTATCTGGCAATCCGATTTGTATCGGATTTGCCTGCTTTTTTCTTTTTTTTCGTCATGTCTAAAATGCAAATTCAATGAGTTGCAACTCCAAAAAAATGACACGCGAGAAAATATCAAAAATAAAGATCAACTATTATACTTTATGATGAATTATCATAAAAAAATACGAACAAGTTAACGTAAAAGAATATGCGAACGAGTTGGGGAGTGGGGGTTGTAAAAAGAATAACCCGTTCGCATTAGATGTTAATAGTCCATTGATGGTATATATACATATCTATATGATAAATTTTTATACAATTATTTCAGGTCTTCAAGCTCAATAAGTATGCTGCGACGTACCAATTCATCTTCAATTTCTTCAAAAAAAACACCTGCTCCAGCCACGTGTTCATGTGTAAAAGTGGTGACACATCCGCCTTCTCCGCCAATTGTGGTAATTTCAGCACCACACGACGGACTTTTGGACACGCCTATGATCTTGATCCTCATACCCACATCTGCAAATTGCTCGATCATATCTGCAAAAGGCTTGAACAACTCACGGCAAAACCGCCTGTAATTTGGATGGTCTAACTGGTCCTTGGTAATCTCACGACGATTTATTCCAAAATATATCATTTCAGGACAGGGTAGTTGGATTATGTTCTTACATCTTACGTTAGCAGATGTAAGATCAAGTATAGGTGCATTAAATCCCAAAATACGAGATGGTTTATTCATCAGGCAATGTGCGACTACGATTATCTCTTTTGCTTCATTGCTCATATTTCCAATTTCCCCCATTGTATATCTATTGCACAAGGATACATGCAATTAATTCTACATATTTGTATTCGTCCATTTTCTCGTAGTATATAATTTCTAGAATTATATAGTGCGAGTTAATGCGAACGAAGTGAGCATTTGCTCGTCCATGTATTTTCAAGAACAGAGGGTATATATCAATTAGGTAATATACAAAAAGAGACCACATACATAATTGGAGATACACATCACATGCAACAGGATATTGGAACGATCATCAACAAGGGATTTGGTACATGGACGCGCAATCTTAACATTAGCCTGCCATTCATATTGAACTTCGGGATCAATGGTCTACTGGCATTGATAGCCTTCGTTGTTTTTGTTGCTGTTTTTGTCATGCCGGAATTATCATCCATAGGTCTTGATCCTGCAAACATTTCACCTGAACAGATGCTCAGCATATTGTCATCCGTTGCCATTGACCACATAATGTTGATCATTGCAGGTTTTGTGATAATCATGGTTTTAATGATGTTCATTCAATCATACTTCATAGCAGGTGCGATCGGAATGTCAAAAAGTGCTATGGAAACAGGGGATACGCATCTTAACGACATGTTTTTGTATGGGAATAAAAATGTGGTAAACCTATTTTTGACAAGTATCTTGCTTGCATTGATCATGCTTGCAGGGATCATATTTATCGTACCCGGAGTACTTGCAGTAGAGAACCTCAACATGTTTTTATCAAATCCTGAAGAAACAGCAGCAAGTTCGGTTCTGTTTGCGATTGGGTTTTTGGCATGGATGCTGTATATTCTAGTTGCAAGTATAGTATTGTCGATTGTCAAGTATGCGCTGGTAGTGGGAAATCTTGACCCGATGAGTGCACTGGAAACAGGATTTCGTTTTTTCATGGGTAATAAATTAGATATTTCACTCATGTGGCTGATATTGATCTCAATATCAGTATTGATTGGTATTATTGGTGAAGGCATAAGTTCGGTGCCTGTACTATCAACACTCTGGACATTTGCAGACATCGCGATCACGGTTGCAGTCATTCCACCTCTTACAACTATCTGGTGGACGCGCTTATACCTCAGCAGGACTGGTAGAAAGATCCATGATGTGAGTGAACTTTTGGATTATCCTTAAACCTTTGAGTGTTCAATCCTGTGTAAAGTGTTCAAAGTTCGTGCACGATGTTGGCAGATATCAGATAAGCAGTTTTTGTTTGCGCTCATCCAGTTCATTTTGCAGCGAGCGTATAACAAGTGCATTGCTCGGTGTACTCGTCTCCAAAAATTCAATGTCATCTGAAGTCCCGCACCCTTTGTGTGCCATAAGGTATAGAAGGATCACCCTGATAAAATCAAGCCTTTGCTCGTATTCCTCTAGTGACATGCGTTCATTGAACCATTCTGTTTTAAGTTCACCCATCTGCTCTTTCACATCACTTATACATGTAGATTCATCCATTAGTGTCCCGTCATCCCGCATATATCCGTACATCTTGATCTGATCTTCAACAGTCTTCTCAATTGCATTTTCAATTGCATTTATGTCTTCGCTCGAGATCTTTATCCAGTACGAATAATCAACATCTGAGACATCACCACTTTCAAGATCGGCTTCCAGCTTATCGATCTTGTTAGATACCTCTACATGTTTGCGTACAAATTTATTGTATTCATCAAGAAGCGCATCATCAATACCACTGATCTTAGAAAGGTGTTGTAGTGCCTCATGTGCGCTCTTTTTAATACGCATGTCCTGATCTTGCTCACTCATGTAAGTTAATTTCTCAAATGCACTTTTTACGTACAAAGGTTTGGTAGTGCCGATCGTATCAATTGCGACAATCGCATTGTATCGAATACCTGATTCTTTATCATCAAGACATTTGATAAGCGGATCAATTGTTTCGCGCAAAAGACCCGGGCGAAGTGACCCTATTTCACTTATCAGTCCAGATGCATACATTTTTGAAGTCATCTGCGACGAATTCAGCCATTTTACAAGAAGCGGTGTGACTGCCTGAATACAATCTGGATTCTCTGATACAATGGCTTCCATCATACCATTTGCATAAAAGCAAGGGTTTGTTCCACTACAGATAGGTTGAAGGTTTTTGAGCAGGTATGATGTCGCATTTTTGATCATATCCGGCTGTTTTTCATTGACGAACTTCATCATCATATCAGTGATCAGGCTACCGTCCTCAGCCCAAAACCCATCGAACGATTTCAGGTATTCTGTCAACTGTGGCAGGAAACTGTACATGATCGTAGGTTGTTCAATAACCCCTTCACTCAGGATATTTGATGTGAAGATCGCCTGCTCATGTTTTTTATTGCTTATAAAATAGTTCAGGATGACTGCTAACTGTTGTGTATATTCATGGTGCGAGTCATATATTATCTTTAATATGTTGAATATGCGGTTATTTATTGTTTCGTTTGGAGAATCAAGATATTTTATCAACAGGTTTGAAACTTCATCGGTTTTTTCCTTGCTGATATGGATTATGGCACTGGATGCAATTTCTGCAATATCGGCATTTTGGTCATTCAATTGGTTGACAAGAAGAGGCATGTATCCAAAGACAGCATCCGGATGGAACAGGGATACCCCTTTGATCGATTTAATGACCATCCTTTTTGCATGGTAACTTTTATCCAGGTGGGTTACGATCTGAGGAAGTACATCTGTGAGTCTTTCGGGTTTTGATTCTGCGATAAATTCTAAAAGTGATAATGCGATAGCTGTGACTTCTTCTTTGTCACTATCAAGAGATTCGATCAGTATCGGAATTGCAGAAACAAATGTATCTTCATCAAGTTCAAGTTCACCTTTTAATATTAGTTCCTCTAATTCACGAGCTGCCGTGACTTGTTTTTTTGCACGCCAACTGGTCAGGTTCTTTATCAGTTTACTGGGTTTCATGGTTAGTGTAAAATAAAGAAGCAGTTTATTATCTCAATTCACAACTTAATATGTGTAGTAAAATGATATTAAATTATGTGCTCTTGAGATGGATTTGTTAGAAAATTACACAGTCATGAAACAGATAATAATTGAAAGAAGATCATTTTAGAAATATGCTATACAAGAATCAATTCATTCACGACCAAGCAACTTACATGCCTGACAAATCCCAAGACTGCATGCCTGACCGCAGATTCGGCATTTTGCAAGTTCTATGTCTGTATATTCTTTTGAAATGATCGGCGCCATTGTGTCAAAACCTTTAAGCAGGGAATATTTTGTTCCAGGGTGTGCCACTTCAAAGTCATTGAGCATATCCCTGACTTCGCCCCTTATCGCTTCATGGGCATACGGGCATTCACTAAAATCGACTGGCAGGTCGTTGACAAGTGCATAGAGTGCCACTTCTTTTTCGGGAATGAAACGAAGTGGTTTGGCACGGAGGACAAGCCCTTCAAGCGTATGGGGTTGTGCAAGTTTGACCATGCGTGACACCTCACCTCTCAAATGATTCAGGAGTATCGTCTGTGCTTCATCATCAAGATTGTGACCTGTTGCAAGTTTTGTTGCACCGACTTCAATTGCGGTCTTGTTTAGCAACGTTTTTCGAAGAACACCACAGTAACTACATGCACCTTTCTCACGTTCTTTTGCAGTGATCTCATCAAGGGTTGTGTCAAACTCATCCTCAAAAGAGCGAATAATGTGTCGAACACCCAATTTTGCAGTCAGTTCTTTTGCAGTCTTTAGCGTATGCTCGCGGTAGCCGTCTATTCCCTCATCAATTGTAATGGCTATAAGTTCAATATCCGGTCGTTTGTCGAATATCTTATGAAGCATGAATAACAGTACAGCACTGTCCTTTCCACCACTCAGTGCAACTGCAATGATGTCATTTTTTTGAATGTTGAAATGCTTTCTGATGGTCAACTTGATCTTCCGTTCAACATCTTCAATGAAATGCTTTTTACACAGGTGCATTCCAGAGTATTTTTGGAAAATAATTGCTTCTTTGTTGCATTTACTGCACTTTACATTCATGGGTGTTCGTCCTTCCCATCATCGAAGGATATATTAGTATATATGGTTTCTCAAAACGCAAATGCTAAGATCATTTCAATTGTAATTATGAGCATATCCCGTAGCAATTGCCACATTTTATGGAATATGTTACAGGCAGTCACATAGAATCACTTGGTATATATATTCACATCTTTAAAATTTTCATGAGTCGAAACATTTATAATCACTTAATTCAACTAAAGGTGAAAAATTGGATTTGGTTGTTTGGTGACTTATAGTATGGGTATTTATGGTGGTATTAACAAAAAGACTTGAAGAGGTCCTATTAGACCTTAAAAAAGTAGATGGAATTGAATCTGCAGCAATAGCGACAAGAGACGGTTTACTGATAGCAGCCAACACGTTTCCGGGAACTTATCCAGAATCGTTTGCTGCAATGTCTGCCACTATGCTCAGTGCAGCAGAAACTGCAACCAATGAACTTAATAGAGGTTTTGCAAAAAGGGTAATTGTGGAATCAGAAGATTGTCGACTAATCATAATCGGTTCAGGTCCAAAATCATTGGTGGTTGCATTGACAGCAGCCAATTCCGGTCTTGGTTTGATACTGGTCGAACTTAAAAAAAGTGCTCGCAAGATCGATGAGATGCTTAAGTGATCTGCTGATTTACCATTGATTAACTATTTTATAAGGTGCATCAATTGTTTTTAACAGGCGATATTTCGATTTTTATTATTATATTATCAGTTCTGGCGGGATATTTCCTTGGTGTTTTCTCAGGACTGGTTCCGGGAATTCACACAAATAATTTCGCCCTGTTACTTGTTGCCCTTTCACCAATGATGAGCGAGTATGGCATACAGCCGTTCTACATTGCCATCATAATTTTGTCAAATTCCATTGCACACACGTTCCACGACGTTATCCCTGCCGTATTCCTGGGGGCACCCGATTCTGATATGGCACTTGCTGTACTACCCGGACACAGGCTCCTGCTTGATGGTTTCGGTGCAGAAGCAATCCGTTTATCCGCACTCGGAAGTGCAGGATCGGTTGTATTCTCGATGGTAATTGTCCTGCCGCTTGCTGCGATATTCAGTATTGCGTATCCTTTTTTGCAGGAGCACATTGCATGGATTCTCATTTTCATAGTATTTCTCATGGTGGCGACAGAAAAAGGCGAGTACATCATAGGTCAGGGGTCGCTTGTCCATTACAAGTACAAGGCTTATGCCGTAGTATTGTTCCTGCTAAGTGGGGTGCTTGGGTTGTTTGCATTTGAGATGGAAGGATTGATGAACCCTGTCATCAATTTTGGTGCACCTTCAATTCTGCTGCCTCTTCTTAGCGGATTGTTTGGCGCGTCACAGCTCGTGATAAGCCTGCTCACACATTCAACCATTCCGCCGCAGACTTTTGCAAAGATGACATTGCCAGGGAAGCGGATCGTGAGAGGAATTATCACAGGCAGTGCGGCGGGTTCCATAGTTGCATGGCTGCCAGGGATATCATCAGCAATTGCGGCGGTGCTCGCGCGTCTGGTTATCAGGAAAGATTTTGACCGTGAGGGTGAGGACGATGGTGATGTAGATCCGGATGGTGTGGATGCGGGTTCAAAAGAGTTCATTGTCTCAGTTTCGGGAGTTAATACTTCGAATGCAATCTTTGGTCTGGTTGCCCTGAGCGTGATCGGAAAAACAAGAAGCGGTGCTATGGTGGCGATCAATGATGTGCTGGGTGCAGCCAGTGGTGTGACTGCCAGTGTAATTACGCTTGATACATCAATGTTGCTCCTTTTTTTCGGCGTTATTTTGCTGACCGCTTTTTTGTCGTATTTTTCTACGATTATGATCGGGAACAATGTCCATCGTGTACTGTCGAGAATCGATTACTCTAAACTGTGTATTGGTGTGCTCATCGGACTTGCGTTTATGGTTGTTTTATTTACTGGATTTTTCGGATTGTTGATCTTTATTATAGCTACACCGATAGGGATGCTTGCACCATTTTTTAAGGTAAGGAAATCAAATGCTATGGGTGTGATTTTGTTGCCGGTTATTCTTTATTTCATATAATTTCACAATGATGCAACAAGAAAATCCTTTTGTTCGGATTGACTTGTAGAGCATCAGGTTAACACCTGATGAACAATGAAAAACATTAAATCCAAAGTTAGATATGTTGTGGTCAGATATTAATCATACATATTACAATGATACATAATCAGAGGACCCTTTTATGCCAATTATAACCTTACAATACGATGACATGGAAAAACTCACTCGCGCAGACAAGGATACGATAATCGACCGCGTGCCCATGATCGGGGCGGATATTGAGCGTGTGGAAGAAGAGTCTATTGATATCGAGTTCTTCCCTGACCGACCTGATCTGTACAGTGTAGAGGGAGTCGCACGCGCAATGAGGGGATTTCTGGACATTGAGAAAGGTCTCTGTGAATATGAAGTGACACCTTCTGATGTTGAGATAACACTTGATGAGGAGATTGCGGACATACGCCCTGTTCTTGGATGTGCGGTTGTGAGAGGTGTCAGTTTTGATGAAAATTCGATAAAGTCACTTATGGACTTGCAGGAGGATCTGCATTGGGGACTTGGACGCGATCGTAAGAAGGTGTCTATTGGTGTACACGATATGGCAAACATTGAGGCTCCATTCAGATACGTCGCCGCCGACCCTGACTTTGAGTTCATCCCGCTTGATTTTACGGAACCGATGTCAATGCGCGATATGCTTGAAAAACATCCAAAAGGTGTGGGCTTTGCTCATCTTGTGGAGGGATTTGATAAATATCCGCTTATACTGGATGCAAATGATAATGTGCTTTCATTCCCACCAATCATTAATGGAAATCTAACACGGGTTGAGGAGAGCACTACCGAACTGTTCATTGATGTGACAGGACTTGCAGATGCAGTTTACACAGCCCTTAACATCGTTGTGACATCACTTGCAGAGCGTGGCGGGAAAGTAGAGTCTGTGAAAATTATGATGCCGGATGGGAGCACGAAGATCACACCGGACCTTACGCCCCGGGTTCATAAAATTACAAGATCAGAAGTTGATTCGTTGCTCGGTATCGATCTTTCAATGGATGAGATCGTCACACAACTTGAGAAGATGCGGTTCGGCATACGCAAGATCGATGGCGAGACCCTTGAGGTAGAGATCGCTTCGTATCGTGCCGATATCCTGAACATCGATGATATTATTGAGGACATTGCGATCGGATACGGATACGACAATATCCAGCCGGATTTCCCAAAGAGTTCCACAGTCGGAAAAGCTCACGAGATATCACTGGCAAGGACTGCGATGCGTGAGATCATGGTAGGTCTGGGATATTCTGAAGTAATGCCATTCACCCTGACAAGCGAGAAGGTTCATTTCGAGTGGATGTGCCGTGATAAGACGGATGATTTTACTAATGTACTGCACCCGATCAGTGAAGACCAGAACATGTTGCGTACAACTATCCTGCCAAACCTTATGGAGATACTCTCATTGAACCAACACCGCGAACTTCCTCAGCGTATCTTTGAAGTTGGCGAGGTTGTGGTTAACAATAGCAATCGCCGCCATCTAGCTGCGGTATCGATACACCCACAGGCAAACTTTACGGAAGTGCGCGAGCTCGTGGATGCTGTGATGCGCGAGCGCATGGTCGAGTATGAGGTCGTGGAATCACAGGATGCGGCATTTTTGGAAGGCAGGCGCGCAGACATCCTTGTTGATGGTGAAAAGATCGGTGTTATGGGCGAGTTCTATCCTGAGGTTGTAACGAATTTCGGATTGGGGCAGCCTGTGGTTGGGTTTGAGATCGATATTAAGGTTTGACATTAAAGTTGACTCAAAATATCGGTGCTACCATCGCGCGAAGCGCGCACGTTTCCACAACGCTATGAAATAATGTTGTAATTATGCTCGTTTATGTGCATTAAACTGGTAGGAAATGATTGTATGTGTTGTTAGTGGGTTAGTAGTGAGGGAACGCGCCGCCTGCGGCGGTTTGTTGCGTTGTTTTCGAAAAATCTAAACAAAGCCGCAAGCAAAGTTGGAAATATCCTCTTCGATCGGCTCTTTGATCCCATACAGAACCTGTCGTGCATCTTTGCGGTGTAACCTTTCTTCGACGATCCCTTTGATTTTCAGTTTAGTTAAAGCGTATCTCACAGTGCATCGCCGCGTGTTTTGAATTCTTTTGAGTCTGGAACAAGAACACATCACCTGCACGAAACTAAAAAAAAGCAATATCGATAACCCATGGTTAAAAAAACATATTACGAAATATTGGAC
>JAUWBW010000092.1 GCA_030609665.1 Methanosarcinaceae archaeon
GGAACTTTCATCAGGTGCACAGCGACTCCATGATCATGATGCATTAAAGAGCCGGATCGAATCCAAGGGACTTGATTCCGATGGTTTTGATTTCTACCTGAGGGCTTTCAAATACGGTATGCCTCCACATTCAGGATGGGGAATAGGATGCGAGCGTCTTGTGATGACAATGCTCGGGACTGATAACATACGCGATGTAGTATTGTTCCCAAGGGACAGAAAACGATTGTCTCCCTGATACATGTCTTGCGAGTATTGGAATTAATATTTGTGGATATATTATAATTACGGATAGATAAAAATGAAAGACAGAAATCCAACAGCAGCAAGTATCGAGAAACAGAAAGCAGGAGAAGCGGCAGCAGAGCTTGTCAAGGACGGCATGATAGTGGGACTTGGTACAGGTTCGACTACCGCATACACAATAGCGGAAGTTGGCAGGCGTGTTGACGAAGGACTTGACATTCTTGCGGTTGTAACCTCATATCAGTCAGAGGGACTTGCAATAGAGGCGGGTATTCCGCTTACTTCACTTGCAGAGCACCCTGTACTTGATATTGCGATCGATGGTGCAGATCAGGTGGATGCACATTTCAATGTGATAAAAGGCGGCGGAGCGGCGCACACTCGTGAAAAAGTGGTGGCGCGGTCTGCAAAGCGCTTTGTTATTGTTGCAGATGATTCAAAGGCCAGTGAACAGTTGAACCACTTTGTTCCTATCGAGGTACTGCCTTATGCCAAAAATCTGGTCATACGTCAGATGAAAGAACTTGGCGGCGAGCCGCAGATGCGTCTTGGTGTTCGCAAGGACGGACCTGTGATATCGGATAACGGCAATTTCATACTCGATGTGGAGTTTGGTATTATTAAAGATCCTGCAAAACTCTCACTTGAATTATCGGCATGCACAGGTGTGGTTGAGCATGGCATATTTACGGATGTGGACGATGTCTACATCGGGCAAAAAGATGGATCGGTGACGATCACATCGTCACGATAAAATTATAAGATCATTTATTAAGAGGCAGATCAATCGAAGATTAAATTTAAATTAAGAGATCTTTTGTCTGTTTCTTCTATTTTTTTAATAATATCGAGTATATCATTTTTGCTACATATGCCTGTTTTTAAAAGAAGTTTTAAAATTGAATAGATATGCAGTAATTTAATTCCTTTCTCTTTTGAGATTTCTTTTGCTTTGTTGTCTAAAGTAGCAAAGATTGCAGATCGATTTTCACAAATTACGATTGATTCTATTTCACCTTTGCCCAATACAGAAGTTTCATTCAGCAATTTTAGGTATTGTTTTTGTTCTTCAGATTCAACAGTCAATATCTCTATATTTTGAAAAATAATTTGTGGGAATGTGAATCCATACTTCTCTGGAACTTTCAATTCTTCATATACTTCCGGTGTTATATACAGGTCGTGTTTCCCTGAAAAGAGCTTAATAACAAGTTCCACAATGTCAGCTTTTGCAAGCACGCTGGCAAAATCCGTATCTAATAGGATCATGGTATCATTTAAGATAATTCATTTCATTTTCAAGTTCTTTTGCGGATGGAACTGCTGTTTTAATTTCAATGTCACGATATTCCAGCATTTCTTTAAAACTCTCAATATCCATTCCAGCGATTTCAGAAGCTTTTGACAATGATACTTTTTCAGTGCGATACAGCTCTGCTGCGACCTGAATTTTTTTATTTGGTTTGTATTCCATAAAAACACGGAATGCATCACGTAAAACATCACTTTTGGATGAATATGCCCCACATTTAACTAAAGCATCAATCTCATCTATGAGCATAGTGGGAAAACTAAAGGACATAACTTCATTCAACATTATCACCTATTTAACTAATTTAATTTAATCATTTAAAAAACAAACGTACCGAAAAAGAAAATCATCAACAAAGAATGCGTTTTGTCAAACTTTGGATAAAAGCAATTCCCTTTTAAAATGATTACAGTATTATCAGGAGATCGTGTCATCTGCCAGTGGGCAGGCGCACATCTCCATCAATGCTTCTTCTCCTGTGTGTGACCCGCGTGCGATGAGTATATCTCCTATCTGGACTACGGTTTTTGAGCCGGGACTGTACACCCACCTGTCATTGCGTTTGACTGCCATTACGTGAACGCCGGTTTCGGTCTCAAGATTGAGTTCGCTGAATGATTTTCCAACGATCGGGGAGCAGGCATCAACCTGCAATCTTGTAATAACTTCATCGGAACCCCTTACTGCAATTGTGATAATCGGATGCAGGTCGATATCCCTGAGCACTGTATCTGCAACATCATATGCAGCATCTGAAATTGATTCCGATGCATTGGCAAGATGCAGGAGTCCGCGCAGTTGGTTTACATCAGGGACGTGTTTCGCAGTTTCCAAAACCCAGTGCTGGAGTTCATATTTCATTGAATCCATTTCGGATTCCAGTGCCCTCACTTCGTGTGCGATATCCTCATGATCAAAAAGAAGAGCGGAATATGCAAGCCCGACCGACAGTTCAGCCATGTTCTTCATATCTACTATAATATCCACAGCCTTTTCGAGGTCCTTTAAGACCTTTTCATGCTGTATCTCTTTTGGTTTGTATTCCTGATTGGTTGCAAGTTCAAAAAAGATTGGCACACCGTCATCATGACCGCGTGCAAAGAGCACATCATCCGGTCGGATACGTGTATCCTTGTTTGGATCATAGACCCAATCATCATGCCTCCGTATTGCGATAATCCACATTCCGGGATCGCTATCGAGTTCAAGGTCATTAAGTGTGCATCCAACCATACTCGATTCCTCGTTCACAGTTGCGCGCACGATGGTTTCTTCCGCTTCGCGCAATGCAACCTTAAGTTCAAGTGGAATGCCCATATCCATCAAAACGATCTTGGCAATGTCACCTGCCGCATTTGCGATATTCTCGGAAGAGGCTGCAACCTGCAAAACGCCGGACATCTCCTCGGCTTCGTCGATACGCCGCGCGCTTAGCATTGCGGCAATTTTCATGTGATAATCGATAGTGTCCATCTTATCTTCAAGGCGGAGAACCTCTTCTGCAATATCATAAGCATCATATACCATTGCAGAATAGGCAAGATCTACCATCAATTCAGATGTATCTTTCATCTCGATCAGAAGATCTTTGAGATTTCGCGGACTGTACTTTATTTCCTTTGGGCTCATGATATTTCTACCAACTATATTTACTATATTTCTTAATGATATATAATGATTAATTCCTAATATGTATTAACTGCGATTGGTCTTTAGATGATTCCCAATATGTAAAGGGCTGTGAATATTCCGAAAACACCTACGAGGTCTCCAATTGTTGCAATCAGTGGTATTACGGTGTCATCGGGGTCTATCCCGTACCTGTGGGATGTGACTGCAATCACGATAGTTGCTGAAAATACAACCAACAATTCCAGTGAAGTTGTTATGAGGCTGATTTGAAGAAGCGTGCTTAATCCAATTTCAAAGTTCATCAATGCGCTTACCAGCCACACGATTATACTGAGTGCTATCGATGCTGTCATTCCTACTATTATTGCTGCAAGAACACTATTTCGGATAACAGGATTTTTGTGGATATGGCTTCCAAGACCCATGTGGAATGCAGAAGACAGACGTGCTCCCAGCATGCTACCTGTGTCCCCTCCAATTTTGATAAGTGCCGGGATCATTATCAGGAGCACGGGCATTGATATGAGACTGTCAACTTTTGTGTTTAGCATTTGTCCTGCTGCGATACCTATTACGCATGTGATGAGCAGCACAGGCAAGCTCCTGCCAACGATTCCTCTGACTGTATAATATGTCATAAGGCAAGCACCACCTTTGCAGCGACCATTAGCATGAACATTGATACGATATCCCCAATGGTTGCGATTGCAGGAGTAACTACATTATCGGGATCGAATCCGAACCGAAACATTCCAAGTGCGAGCAGCACTGCAACTACGGAAAGTATGATCCCTGAGGTGACTCCTGCAATGACTGCGATGAAAGTCAGCACGAACACGCCTGCGCTTTCAAGTCCCAATGCGAGAGTCACATAGTGCCCCAGTATACCGAGCACAATGGATAATATCAAACTGAGTAAAAAAGAACCTGATACATTATTGAGGAGTTCGGGATTACTATCTATCCGCGTGATAAGACCCATATGGATCGCAGTCCCAAGGCGTGATCCGAGGGTGCATGATATGTTCCCACGCATTCCAAGTATGGCAGGCGTGATTACGATCAGACCCGGGATAAGCTGAAGTTCATTGGTCATGCCTGAAAATATAATGCCTGCGACAACACCACCGATGGTTGCTATTATCTGAAATGGCAGCGCTTCACGTACGATAGAACTGACACTGGCATACTCGCCAAGATATTCCTCAAATTCAATATCATCGCTGTCATGGTGTGGCATATAGGATAGTACTGCCCCTATTATTATTAAAACAATCCCATTTTTTGATGAGTGATTGGTGGGTGTAAAAAAAGAACGGTTATCCAGTCTTTAAGTTCGACTGGATGACTAAATTTTAAATTTATGATTCAATACGACTTTACTATATTGCGCTTATAGCATTTGATAGAACTGAAACAAGACTCCAATAACTTATATATATTCCAATAATATTTGTTGCATGGATTTCTGAGTCTCAAAGTTGATATTATTTAAGTCTTCAACGCAAGGAGAGTTAATTGTGGTTAATGTGCACTCAACGATTGAACAAGTAATAACGTATGTACAAATAAATTCTGGAAAGTGGATTGAGTCACCGAGAAATAATGTATTCGGAAAAGATAAACGAAGACATGAATTCAAAGTATCCATAAATTCTTCCAAGGATAAAATCATTTTTGAATTTGACTCCAGAACATCTAACACTGGAACTATACTAGCTCTCGATGTTTCAAGGTTCATGATTGCTGTTGAATTTTTGAATTCGAAAGGTGATTTTGTTAAGATTGGCGCATCAACAAAGGAATTAGGACCTCTGGATTCCCTAGAATATCATTTGAAAACAAAGACAGGAAACAATACAAAAACAGCTCCACACATTGCAGACTTGTTAGTTCTTGCCAATATTGCAGAATTTAGTTATATTGTTCCTACAAGTGGAAGGAAAGTTCATGGAATAAAGTTGGTGGATTCGAATAGTGTGTTAAGTTGAAAAGAAAAGCCTAGTGTCGAGTCAAACTTACAATATCGGTAGGTGAAAAGAATCAGGACGGATGCGAAAAATGATGCGACTACACGCGCGCAGCGCGGCACGTTTCTACATCAGGAATCTGAAATGCAAAACGGTTTCTGATATGTTCCCACGCATTCCAAGTACGGCAGGTGTGATTACGATCAGACCCGGGATAAGCTGAAGTTCATTGGTCATGCCTGAAAATATAATGCCTGCGACAACACCACCGATGGTTGCCACTATCTCAAATGGCAACGCTTCACGTACGATAGAACTTACACTGGCATACTCGCCAAGATATTCCTCAAATTCAATATCATCGCTATCATGGTGCGCACGGTGTGGCATATAGGATAGTACTACCCCTATTATTATTAAAACAATCCCATTTTTTGATGGGTGTAAAAAAGAACGGTTATTCAGTCTCTAAGTTCGACTGGATGACTAAATTTTAAATTTTTGTTGGCGCAGCACCAAGATATGCACCTTCAAAAGTTATGCAAATTATTAAAAGTATTACGGCCAAGAACATTTTCAAAAAGTACCCCGATATAAAAAACAACTATGGGGTGGACATTTTTGGAGTGACTGGGTATAAAATTAGTGAAAATGTCGGACTTTTCCGACAATCTCAACTACAGAATAACGTCATCGTTTCAATGCCTCTAATTTGATAACATATTAATATCAGACGATGTTCATTATTCATTATGTATGCCGATACAAATGCAACAGAGGTCAGTGTCAAAGGAGTATACATGATAGATGCGTATGGAGGACCTGCACCTGCGGTTTTGCTTGAGGACGAGAACGGGCTTTTGATGCCGATATATATAGGGCAGCCAGAAGCGATATCGATCAGTGCGGCAATGAAAAATGAGACCATGCCCCGCCCTCTTGCACATGACCTGATGATCTCTATACTGGCACGACTTGATACGAGAGTTGAGAGTGTGCTTATCGATGACAAGATCGATAAGATATACTATGCACGCATCACACTCGAAAAGGATGGGTCGATTATGGATTTTGACGCGCGCCCAAGCGATTGTATTGCACTTGCGCTGCGTGATGATGCACCGATCATGGTGACAGACAGCGTGCTGACGCGCGCCGTGGTCGATAAAGAAAAACTCCGTGGTGCAAAGGCGATAGATGGATTTATGTAAGAAATTTAATAATCATTAAATCATTACCAAATTAACTATACTTTATCTCAATTAACGAAGTGACAATATGCTCACAAAAAGAATCATACCATGTCTTGATGTAACGCTTGATGAATCCGGTGGAACGGTTGTCAAGGGTGTTGAATTCGTAGATTTGAAAAAAGCAGGCGACCCTGTGGAACTTGCCAAGCGCTATAACCTGCAGGGTGCGGATGAACTGGTGTTTTTGGATATCACGGCATCCCATGAGGGACGCGGCACGATGGTAGATGTCATTGAGCGCACCGCAAGCGAGGTGTTCATTCCGCTAACGGTCGGTGGTGGCATAAACTCTGTTGAAGATGTACGCCAGATCCTGCGTGCTGGTGCGGATAAGGTTACGATTAACACGGCTGCGGTGAAGAATCCCGAACTTATCAGGGAAGCATCCGGCATCTTCGGTTCGCAATGTATTGTTACTGCAATAGATTGCAGACGGAATGCAAATGTTGAGGATAATCCTGATAAAACAATTCTCACTCTTGAGGATGGAACGCCTGCATGGTATGAAGTGGTGATATACGGTGGACGCGAGCCAACCGGAATTGATGCTGTCCAGTGGGCAAAGAAAGTTGAAGAACTCGGTTCCGGCGAGATCATGCTTACCAGCATGGACAGGGATGGGACATACGACGGTTTCGACATTCCAATCACGCTTGCGGTGTCCGAAGCTCTGGAGATCCCGATCATAGCATCGGGAGGTGTCGGGAACCCGCAGCACATGTACGAGGGTTTTGTGAACGGAAAAGCCGATGCTGCCCTTGCTGCGAGCATTTTCCACTTCGGAGAGTATACGGTTAACGATACAAAGAAGTACCTGCGGGAAAAGGAGATTCCTGTACGGCTCTGATGCCGGTTTTACGAAGGCGAGGATAATAACATGGAGATTGCGGAATTCCAAAAATTGATGCACGACCTGTACGCACATAACGACCGGAGACGCGGTGCTACTGCGACCATGCTCTGGCTTGTGGAAGAAGTTGGAGAACTTGCAGAAGTCGTGCGAAGAGATGATATCGACGGTGTAAAAGAGGAAAT
>JAUWBW010000203.1 GCA_030609665.1 Methanosarcinaceae archaeon
TAATAAGATAATCAATCCCATCAGGAACTTCCTCCAGCCTCTTTTTTGCAAGTGCAAGCGAAAGATCAGGATATCCTGTGCGCACACCGCCGCCACCGCCGCAGCACCTCGCATTCTCGCGGTTCGTCTTCATCTCCTTAAGATCGCACACAGCCTCGATCACCTTTCGCGGCGCATCGAACACTCCCCTGCACCGTCCAAGGTGACATGCATCATGATACGTAACCGTAAGGTCAAGACGCTTAAGTTCCATCTCAGACAGGTGTTGTGCCAAAAACTCGGACACATGAACCACCTCAAACTCATCAGAATAACTCTCTGTTAGGGTATTGTGGCACCCTGCACAACTCGTGATGATAGTATGTGCACCCACCTTCCGCATCTGTTCTGCATTATGCGCGATCAACTCATCAACATCGAAACCTGTTCTGATAAGCGGTGAACCGCAACACACCTCATCAGGCAATATCGTAACACCAAAATTATTCAGAACATCAAACGTCGCGCTCACTGATCCAGGATAGCGATACGCACCAAGACACCCCACGAAATACACATATTCTGCAGTCTCCTTGACCTGCCCCACACGTTCACCAAGCCACGCTCGCCTGTCTGCTACCTCACCAAGAGAATTACCGGTACCGGTTATCCTTTCATGGAGTTTCTCCTGCGCCTCGGTCATATCACCCCTCATCACAAGCATGTGACGGGTATTTTCAATAACAGAGATCGTATTCACACCTGCCGGACATATCTGCTTGCACATTCCACACGTCATGCAGGTATTGAGACTTTCAAGCACATCAGCATCGATGTCAAGCCCCTGCGAAATGCCATGTGCAACAAGCATACGCCCGCGCGCACCCGCCGACTCCCATCCGACCTCTTCTAAAACAGGACAGATCGAGCGGCATGCACCGCACCTGACGCATTTCAATATCGACCTGAGATCCAATTCAAGCACAACTTACACCCCCAGTTTCCCGGGATTTAATATCCCTTCAGGATCAAGTGCGTGCTTGATAAGGATCATCACATCCAGAGCATCCCCGCGCTCAAGCCTCATATACTCAGACCGCGCGCTGCCGATACCATGCTCCGCACTTACAGTCCCACCAAGCATAATAGCAGTTTTATGTATCCTGTCCGCAGCAAGATATAGCCGTTCCCACTGCTCATTATCAAGCATATCGATACACATGCCTGTATGCAGGTTACCGTCCCCGATATGTCCGTATGTCATAATAGGCAGGTCAAACTCCTTTGAGATGGACTGCACCAACGTAAGCATCCTCGGGATCTCCTTGATAGGTACGCCAATATCCTCCCCAACATACACCCGCGTTTTTTTTGGATCAATCCTTGAGATCGCAGCACCAACCAGCCTGCGCGCCGACCATATCTCATCTATTTCCCCCCTCTCTGCCGCAATCCGAATGCCGGATGCAAGCGGCTTGCATACCGACTCAACGACTTCCGCTTGTTCCATAGCAGAACTCTGTGTCCCATCCAGCTCAAACAAAATCGTAGCACCGGCATCCGGAATTGCGATATTGGGATCGTAATCATTTAACACCTCGACAGTTGTCCTGTCAAGTATTTCACATGCAGACGGGATCACACCAGCTGAAAGTGTTTTCACCACCGCTTTCCCTGCAAGTTCCGGAGTTTCAAATGATACCAGCACAACAGTTCGCGCTTTTGGAAGCGGAAGTATCTTAAGCACTGCTTTTGTGATCACACCAAGCGTTCCTTCAGAACCGACCATAAGCCGCGTCAGGTCATATCCTGCTGATGATTTTAATGTTTTTGAACCTGTGTTTATCACACTGCCGTCTGCCATGACAACCTCAAGGTCAAGTACATAACTTCTTGTCGTCCCGTATTTCACAGAACGCATCCCGCTTCCGTTATTCGCGATCAATCCTCCAATCGTGCACATCGCCGAACTCCCGGGGTCAGGCGGGAAAAAGAAACCTTCCGACCTCAGCGCTTCATTGAGTCTGGAATGTACAACCCCTGGCTCGACCGCAACCTGCAGGTTATTGATATCAATATCAAGTATCCTGTTCATGCCTGAAAGGTCAAGGACGATCCCACCCTCCAGCGCAACAGCCCCGCCTGCAAGACCAGTGCCCGCGCCCCGTGCTGTTACAGGTATTTCATGCTCATTTGCAAACCGCAGTATCTGTGACACCTGCGAGGTATCCTGCGGGCGCACAACACAGTCAGGAGTTCCGCGGATCTGTGATGCATCAAAGGAATAACAGTACAAACGCACAGGCGCATCTGTTGCCCTGTCGATTCCGACAATCTCCTGCATTGTTTTTATCAAATTCATTTATCCTCAATTCTTTTGAGACGTGATGTATCCTTAAAGTTTGCGGATGATCTTAGCCAAACATTTACATCTACGTAGGAGAATCTACACCCAATGACAAGGTATTTTGAAGTACAACACCGCGATGGTGCCGCAAGGATAGGTAAACTATTGCTTGGCACACCGATACGGACACCGCACATCATCGAGACAGGCAAGCTCAAACAATGGAAAGAAAAAAACAACCCGATACTTGATGCGGGTTCGCTCTGGAGTTTGGGGTCAAAAGAAAGTGCACAGAAACATCTTGAACAGATGCGCGCAGAGGTTGGTGATGATACGCTGATCATTCTCCCACATCAGTCATTTCCACTTGCCGTGCCCGATGACGTGGCAATAAAAAGTGCTGATGCTCTTGATCTTACAACCGATGGTGCCATTGGAACTACGTTCCGTGCAGGGCAGCAGGTCATAAAAAGCGATCTGTACGTGATGGAAGGAGCCGGAAGTCTTGAGAACAACTCAAGGCGTTTTTTCAATACCTTACTGGAACTGAAAAACAGTGTCCCTGCCGATACGGCAGTGTATGCGCCGAACATGTGTCTGCCTGAGAACGCAGCAATGCTCGTGTACCTCGGAATCGATATTGTGGATGATACGCGCGCGGTGGTGGCGGCATACAATGACATATATCTCACAACATCCGGCAGGTTCTATCTCGATGCACTCGCAGAACTTCCATGCAAATGTGAAACATGCGCACGCCTTGATGTCAAAGAACTCAGGGATATGGATAAAATTGAGCGTGCACAACATCTTGAAAAGCATAACAAGAACGTGCTTGAGTCCGAACTCGCACTTGTGAGGGAGAAGATACGTGCGGGCACCCTGCGGGAATATGTCGAAGGACAGTGCAGGACACGCCCGTGGCTGACAGCGCTTTTGAGGATCGCGGATTCCGAATATGATTATATCGAGCAGCGCGCACCGATCGTACGCTCGAACCAGATGATAGCAAATACCGGTGAATCACAGACGCGCGCGGAGGTTGTGCGGTTTGCAAACCGCATCAATGAAAGATACACCCCGCCTGATGCTGATATATTGCTACTGTTGCCATGCTCTGCAAAGAAACCTTATGGAATTTCAAATTCACACCAGAAATTTATC
>JAUWBW010000136.1 GCA_030609665.1 Methanosarcinaceae archaeon
CACCGGCAGTTTTAATGGAGTTTGTCTATTAAAGACCTCAATAAACAAAAGGATTGTTGTTACAGATCATTGGTGCGATTTTCAAGTTTACATATCATTTTGTCATAGTATGTATTTTATAAATATATAGTGCGAGTTAATTTGACCGGAGGGAGATTTTTCTCGTGTTTGTATAATTTGTTATGCAAACAATGATTTTGTTATCAATTTGATATAATAACGAAAAATATATCACTGACAATTGTGTAAATAATAAATTGTCATGGATGATATAGACTTTGCAATTCTTGAGCACCTGTCACAAGACAGCAGGATGCACAGTACAGAGATCGCAAGTAATTTAGGACTGGCAACATCTACGGTTCACAAAAGAATTGAGAAGATGCGGGATTCAGGTATTATCAAGGAGTTTACGGTAACGATCGATCCTGCAAGTGTGGGTCTTAATATTACTACATATATTGGTATCAATATAGACCACAATAAAAGGATCAATATTATCAACAAATTGAAGGGAATACATGACATTCTTGAGATCAATGAACTTCTGGAGCCTTATGATCTCATGATAAAGGTGCGCACATTTGATATACATTCACTGAAAGAGAATGTATTGCATGTGCTTAACAATCTTGATGGGGTTTTAGATTCAAGTAGTATATTGACAACTAAATGCCATAAGGAAAAGGCATGCAATATCTTGAGAAAGTAACATATCCAAAAAGCAATCGTCACGGGGCATTTGTATGGTAACAAACCTTGAAGCAATTCTTGCAGTAGTCGTCTATCTATTGGGCGGCACATTCATTATTTTTGTATACGAAGCATATCAGAGGACACATCAAAAGAACCTATTGTATCTTGCAATAGGTCTGTTCATTATGATATTTGGCAGCAATTTTGATACGCTGGCAGGCATTATCCTGGCAGACTACATCAGTGTTGAAGCATCAAAGGTTGTTGCTTTGGGAATCGAGATACCAGGCATTCTGATTATGCTCTATTCGGCGATCAAATAGTAATTGTATTTTACACAGGTTTGAAACAATGGTCAATAAGTCCGGATGGGGTCAGCGCGATAAGTTCCGCAAGTTTGCAAAAAATTGGAAACTTATCGGTGTGTCCTCGAAAATCGATTTTAAGGAGCAACATTTCACTGAAGAGATAATGCGCAAACTCTTGCCGCTTATCCGTGATGCTTTTGACGATAAGGGGATGGATGTTATCAAAAAAGCGTTCTTTTTGGTAGGACTTGAAAAGGGACAGGAGATCCTGGGTACATTAGATGGTAACAAAGACGCTTCTGCATGTATTATGCCGCTTGAGACTGCATGCATGCTGATGGGAATTGAATCTGATCTGTCCAAAGAAGACGGAAAGGTAACACTGCATGTGTTTGGATGCCCTTATGAGAGCGCTATGCAGGATATTTTCCCAAAAGAGATATTATGTGAATGTTACTCACAAGGTCTTGTGTATGCAGCGAATCCGGATATGCGCCTGAAGCAGCCGCGCAAATTATGCATGGGCGATGGGCATTGCGAATTTGTGGTCGAATCCTGAATACATCTTGAAGGTGTCTTATATTTGTGGGGCAGTATATAATTAATAATTATAATGATTATTCGTTAAGAATATGGACAAACTTTAAATAGAAGAATAACATTCACTTGATTGGTGATTGAATGTCTACACAAATAGTCCAAGTTGTTTCCCGCACAAACGGGGAATTGAAGTCTCTAAAAGTAAAGGCATCGCCATATGAGTTCACTATGGCAACCCGCGCTAAGTGGGAGATGGTAGTCTCTGATGAGGATGTGGGGGTCAGAGAAGGTGAATTCAAAAAGATTAATGTGAAGGAAATTCATCTTCAGAGTGACATGCTTGCAACACCATGTGCTTTTTCACATCATGCAGTTGCATCCGTGCTAAAGGTGGGTTCAAAATATGGGAATTCACTGATCGAGGAAGACCGGATTATCAAATATGCATATATTATCGGACAGGAGACCGGCAAGGTAAGATCTGGTGACTTGCTTGCAGTTCTTAATATATTCCCGATCATGTTCACGCGGGAAGCAACAATTCCAGTTGAGGTATAGGATAAATATTGATCTAATAATCTCCAATGGAGGTGTGAAAATGGAAACATGCGTCATCTGCGGTCAGGAGCAAGATTCCAAACTCTATGATGATTACAATATCTGCACGTCATGTGCGGACATCATGGAAGATGTGATGGGGGAGTATTTTGTTCGTACTATCTGGCACAGTGAACCAAAGGAAATGAGCGGATACTTTAAATATCTGGGTAATACTACGAAATATATTTCCGACTACAAAAAACTCACTCAAAAATCCCTGCATCATACAAAGGATGTCAGTCGGCGGGCTGCAGAAGCAATTGAGAATAGCGATACGCCTTCGAAGCAACGTTATTTTGAGCGTATGCAGGAAGTCCTTGATTGGCTTAGGAATTGTCCTGAGTTCTATCATTACTATTTCAAGGATTATTATGTATGCCCGACATGTGGGGCATCAATCTTTGAAAAATATTCCAAGAACGAAGTTGGTGATTGGCTTGTGGTTTCCTGTTCCGATTGCGGAAATGCCATAAAGAAGTATTTTTCACCAAAGATCGTTTAAAGTATTTCATGCACAGGTGACTTTTTGCCCTGTGCATCTTTTTTATTATACGTAATTTATAAAAGTCAAGCGACATCAGTCGGACTCAGCTGGACATTTTGAACACATTACAAGTTCATTTAATCAATCGCGAAGACTGACTTGGATTTTTGAATTTTATTAAAAATAATGCTCTTCAATGTGTTTTATGGTATCAAACTCCGCCGTTTAATTTGGAAATAGTTATATACAAACAATCAATCAATCTATTCTTAGTATTAATTAGGTGATTCAATATGTCAATAATTGGTAGTTATATCCCGGTTGTAATATTTCTTATAGTGGCGCTTGCGGTGCCACCTGTGTTGATGTTCATTGTATATCAGTTAAGTCCAAGGAGCAAGGCGGCAGCTAAACTCACAACATATGAGTGTGGGTCTGTGCCGATTGGTGAAGCAAAGGTACAGTTCAACATTGAATATTATTTATATGCAATAGCATTTTTAATATTCGATATTGAGATTCTTTTCATGTATCCGTGGGCTATGGTGTATATTGGTCATGGTATAACAGAAGTAGCGGTGGTTGCAATGCTGCTGTTCTTTATTGTTAGTGTACTGATAGGAGATTTGTATATGTGGAAGAAGGGGGCGTTTAAATGGGTGAAGTGATTGAAAATGTAAGTTTTACCACCACAAGCGCAATCAGTGATTTTTTGAAAAAGACCCCTGCGCAGGATATTATAAACTGGGGCCGGAAAAATTCACTCTGGTTCTTGACCCAGCCAATGGGATGCTGTGGTGTGGAAATGATCTCTACAGGTTGTTCGCACTATGATACGGACCGTTTTGGGATCATACCACGAGATTCCCCGAGACAGGCCGATGTTATAGTCATAAGTGGCTATGTGACCAAGAAATATCTTCCTGCACTTAAGCGAGTGTGGGATCAGATGCCATCGCCAAAATGGATAATTTGTATGGGTGACTGTTCCATTAGTGGCGGTCCGTTCTATGAGTCATATAGTACTGTACAAAACATTGATGAGATATTCCCTGTAGATGTATTTATTCCAGGATGTCCGCCAAGACCCGAAGCATTGATACAAGGTTTCATTGAACTTCAAAAGAAGATCATGGCCAAGAAAGATTTAGGTACGGACTATTGAGGTGAAAGAGATGATCGATGCAGACTATATACTCAACTCTTTAACTAAGACATTCCCGAATGATCTTTCGGAATCAAAGATCGAATCCGACATGAGGCTTACATCATATGTAGAGAAAGATGCGATTTTCAATGTATGCAAGCACATGCTTGATAATCTTGAATGCAATCATCTTTCTTGTGAATGTGGTGTTGATTATCCGGATCGGAATGAACTGGAAGTCGTTTATCATATAGCGTCTTATGAACATCCGGTTGTTATCACTTTAAAAGTGAAATTACCAAGGGATGATCCGGAAATTGAATCAATTGTTTCAATTTACTGGAATGCAAACTGGTACGAACGGGAAACATATGAACTGTACGGGATCATGTACAAAAATCACCCGGATCTAAAACCGCTTCTTTTAATAGATGAGATGCTTGGTGACTGGCCACTTCGAAAGGATTATGAAGGGTTCCCGAACAAGACTTCCAAAAATTTAGTGTAGGTGAATAATAATGGATACAAATATCGGACCATCGGAAATGTTAATGCATCTCGGACCCCAGCATGCAATCCAGCCAGGACCATATTTATTGGATCTTCGATTGAAAGGGGAATCTGTTGTTGATGCTGAGCTTAAGATGGGATACATTCACAAAGGAATTGAAAAGATTCTGGAAAACAAAACATATCTTCAGGGTATTACAATAACTGACCGGATATGTTATCTTGCTGCAATGAGCAACAACGAGGTATTTTGCGGTTGTGTTGAAAGGCTTGTTGGAATTGAGCCACCGGAACGTTCCCAGTACATAAGGGTGATCATGGAAGAACTTTCACGGATCCAGAGTCATTTGTTAGGTTTGGGAGAGTTTTCAACGGATCTTGGTTTTGTTACCATGTTCCTGTATATGATCAGGGAAAGAGAGGATATCCTTGATTTGATCGATGCTGTTACAGGCTCACGTATTACCCAGACTTATTTGAGATTCGGAGGAGTTCGTGAAGACTTCCCTGAAGGTTATGAACAAAAAGTCATGTCTGTTTTGAATGACCTTAAGAAAAAACTCAAGCAACATGAAGATCTCTACGACACTGACAGGATATACAAGCAGCGTACAGTGGGTGTAGGCACCCTTACTAAGAAAGTGGCAATAGAACTAGGTGTTGCAGGCCCACCGCTCAGGGCAACAGGTGTGAAATTTGATGTTCGCAAGGATGACCCGTATCTTGTCTATGATGATCTTGATTTCAAGGTATGTACCCGGAAAGATGGTGATATCTTTGCACGTATAAAGGTACGTATCGATGAGGTTCGTGAGAGTATTTACATAATAGAACAGGCATTCGACCAGATACCACAGGGACCTTTATTCCCTGAAGGTACACCATATGGTCGCAGGACTCCGGTCATGAGAGTGCCACCAGGAGAGGTATTTTATCGAGTAGAAGATCCAAGAGGAGAAATGGGTATGTACATGATATCAGACGGTTCTGATAAGCCGTATCGGGTCAAGATAAGAGGACCTGTATTCCCGACTATGCAAGCATTACCACCACTTATAATTGGTACTTATGTAGCGGATGTGGCTGCAATTGCAGCAAGTATGGATGGATGTACCAGCGAGTCGGATAGGTGAGGTGTATAATATGAATAT
>JAUWBW010000199.1 GCA_030609665.1 Methanosarcinaceae archaeon
ATTTTCACGCTCCAACATTAAAATGTAGATAGGGTTTCAGTTCAAAATTATTTAAGTTTTGTTATCGTCCATTTGAAATGGAAATGGATGAAATTAATGTATGCGCTCATCAGAACCAAAATCGGCGGGCTGGTAACAGAGGGCCGCAGAGAAAAATAACGACCTTCTACGGTTAATATTTTTTTGCCATAACCCATTTATCCAGAATAAATTTAAAGGTCACTAACAGAACAGGATGATCAAAAGTGTGATCACAATCAGTACACCTTCACGCAACAAAGACGAGAGAAGCATTATTTTAATCCCGAGTCTGGGTCCGAATATCCCAAAGTAATACGGTGCAAGTATCCGTATGGCTGTGATGCTTGACAATATCTTGCCGACAAGCAATGTGATCACTATATCCCTACTGCTCAGGATCCCACCTGTCAGCAAGTTTCCTGCAATTGTATATGCTGCGATCTTGCTTGCGAACTGCGCTGCGATTATAGGCAACCCACTTGCAGGAACCGGCAGGTACTCAGAAATTGCTTGTAGATATACGGCAAGTGCATCAAAAAGACCGAGATCTATCAAAACAAATACGATAATAGTTGTGGGAATCATCACAACAAGTATCCTGCCAAGTGTTTTCTTCGATCTTGTGATGCTTGATCTCAAGGCATCAGGGAACGGTGGGTGGCTTGCGTGCTCGATATTGGCATTATCAGATCTTTCATCGAGCATGAAGTGTCCTACAAATAGCACGATGGTGGTTTTGATAAACCCAACAAGAGTCAGCAGTCCGATATAAATAAGACCTGTCACACCCAGCAGGGGCACAAGGACAGGAAGGAGAGTGCGCCAGTGCATGATTATTGACGGAAATGAGTTCAGAATGGATGAGATGATGAGTTCCTTCTCATCTATCAGTTTCTCATCATAGAGGTGTTTGAGGGATGCATTTGCAGCAGCAGGGGATGCGAATGCGGTTAAGAAACACACACCGCATTCTTTCCGAAGATTTGCAAAATTTGTTAGCGGGAGAACAAGGAATCCGATCTTTTTTATCCATCCAAGTTCAACAAGTAACTCTGCAAGTACGATACCCACTATCATATAAGGGACAATATATGTCAGGTAATCAATGGAGTTTGCGAAGGCGTTGGTGAGCATTGGTGGTAAAATATAACAGAGGATGATAAAATAGTTGCGTTGCGAGCTAATTGGTATCCGGCCCGCATATTATAGACTGGTCTATATCACTACAGGATATTGTGCAGCAGTCCATGCGTTAATGCCGCCAAGCATGTTGTACACGTCTGTGTAACCTGCATCGATCAGGATGTTGCTTGCGGTAACACTTCGTTGTTGTCGATCATTTGTTTTGCTTGCCCTGTCTTTGATAACTGAGACATATAAATGAGATGTGTTGAATAAGATCCAGCCAGAAGAACATCTTTGCTTATATAGTTTCAATCTATATCTTAGAAAAGTGTGTTAATTTCGTCAGTTATAACCAGTAATGATATAGTCAAAACATATCACATTAGCAAAACACCGAACAATTGTATAAAATTTTGAATGACGGCAATTTGAACAGCATAAAAACTATGAGATCTGCATTGATACTTGTCGGCGGCCGCAGCAGGCGGATGGGGTTTAGGGAAAAAGCCCTGTTACCCATAGGAGATAAGACTATACTCGAATATGTGATGGACACACTTGATGGAGTGGTGGATGAGATCATTATATCAGTAAGGGATACCCAGCAGCAGGAACTGTTGAAGGACTATACACAAGGGTACGATGTTGTGCTGGACAAATATCAAGATGTAGGGCCACTGTCAGGCATACTTGAGGGACTCAGGGCAGCAAATGGGGAGTATGTGTTTGTTGCTGCGTGTGATATGCCATTCATCAATAACGATGTCGTGGAATTACTGTTCAAACGTGCAGAGGGACATGATGCTGCCATACCGGTTTGGGAGAACGAAAACCTGGAACCGATGCATGCAGTTTATCGTACACGGCCGATGGCTGTGGAGACAAAAAAAGCCATCCTGCGCAATGAGAAGTTCGTACTGGCACCTGTTTTTAAAATGCAGGATCTTGTGTTTGTGAATATGGATGAGATACGGGAACTTGACCCTGATCTCAAGACTTTTGCTAACATTAATACGTCGGATGATATGAAAATATTGCAGTATGATTGAATTTCGGCGCGCTGCACAACATGTGAAATCTGCGTTACCTGCTACCTGTAGGGTAACAGGCACTCAACTCCGTAGGGGGTGAGTGTATCCGCGGTTCGTTATAGTTCAAAAGACCAGAAGAATTTTTAAAAACTCTTAGATTATTACGCTGCATACTTATATTATGAATAATTAAATCCCCTGCATGAAAGTCATTTCTGTTGTAGGTCACAAGAACTCAGGCAAGACCACGCTTGTTTCAAAATTGGTCACTGCGCTTTCCGCGCTGGGGTCGGTGGGCACTGTAAAGCACATGGAGTCCCACCGTTTCAATCCAGAAGATACGGATACAGGCAAGCATTTCGATGCTGGTGCTGATGTGGTTGTCGGAGTCACGGGAGAAGAACTTATCACAATCGCGCGCGACCCGTCCCTTGACAAGGCGCTTGATGCGCTAGCAGATAGCGGCATGGATTTTGCGGTTGTAGAGGGGTACAAAGAGAGTGATATTCCCAAAGTTGTTTTGGGAGATGTGCCGGACCTGTCAAATGTGGTGGCAACACTACCCGAGAATTCGGACTGGAACATTGATGAACTGGTAGAACTTACGCGCACCCAGCCAGATAGGATGACGCTTGAACTTTTGATAAAGAAAGTACAGAAAAATCCTGCGATTCGCAAAGCAGGGGCGATTGGCACGTTTACGGGCATAGTGCGCAAATATACTGATGGTCTGCAGACACAGGTGCTTGAATTTGAGAAGTATGAAAAGGTCGCGGAAGAGAGTATCGAGCGGATATGCACCGAACTTAAACAGAAGGACGGGATCATGGATGTTGTGATCCATCACAAGACCGGCAGGGTTGAGCCTGGTGAGGATATTGTTTACATAGTGGTTGCATCATCCCACAGGACACAGCTGTTCCCTGTTTTGAGTGAGGCGATCGAGCGTGTGAAACATGAAGTTCCGATATGGAAAAAGGAGATCACTGTTGATGGGGAGTTTTGGGTGCATGACCATGCTTAATGCTTGCAGACCTTAAGGATAGATCAAGTTTCGTAAAGTGGAACAATGACAACCACAGGGAAGATCTTAAGGATGTGGAAAAGACATCTCTGTGACCTGCACGCCTTGTGGGCGTAGCAGGCACTCAACTCCACAGGAGGTGAGTGCACTCTGTGGCAGAAAGTTACAAAAAAGGGACACGGTTTGGTATATTTAACATTGCATGGTTTCCACTATATTAGTAGCGAAGAACTGCGCCGCTTGCGGCGTGTTGTTCACTTGGTTTTAAAAAGTAACTAAAAGAATACAAACTATTTGAAAAACTCCGCGCGCGCCAAACCTATAAATCCCATCCCAGC